>NZ_JBHUDE010000141.1:0-21134 GCF_042678205.1 Oceanobacillus luteolus | reverse complement strand
TGCCTTTTTTAAGATAATTGAACCTTGATAACTCAATAATCATTTATTTTACTCTTGACATATCACCGCAGGTCTTTAATAAGTGTTCTCTATTCTAAAACGTTTATTAATCGCTGAATTATACCTTAAGCATCTTAATGCATTCCAGCTAAAAAAACAAGGGTTTTGTATATAAAACAGCTGTTAAGTAAAGACTATCGGGTTAATCATTTCTATGAACACGATTAAAACAAAAGGCTGTAGTAAAAGGAGTCCCCTTTTACTACAGCCCTCAAAGTCAGTGACAATAACTTTCAATCTTAATAGTTTTAATCGTTCATAACTAGCTGAGATTCTTCAATGCGCTTTAAAGCTCCTGGTTCCACTTGCTCTATAGCTTTAGCCGCTTTTTCCAATGATAGTTCGTATTCGTAGTTACGGAATAATCGTTCTGCTTCATGAAGTTCTGCAGAAAGAATCGGGTTACGGCTACGATATCGGTTCGCATATTGAATGACACGTTCTGTCAAATATGCCTGATCAAGCATCACTTCGATCTGTTCGCTTGCTTGTTCAATGGAGCCTTCCGCTTCCAATAATGTTCGATGAACGGCCCCAGTATCCAATGGATGCTGTTCCAGTGCTTCCAGCACCTTTTTGTTCTTTTGTTGGGCCTCTTCAAGACTAGTCCAAATGTAAGTTGGTACTCCCGGGATGTTACTTTTACGTAAACGTCGATGTAAATTCATAATTTGCTCTCGCATTTGCACTAGTTTATCTTTGGCCATCAGTTCATCTTTTCTCAGTGTCTGAATACTTTCTCTAAAAGATGTGTGTTTCTCCTTCAATTCATCTATCTGCTCGAGACTTGTTTCAACTCTTCTCCGTATTTCACTATGTGCTAATCCATTTGTCTCTAGCTGTACTAAGATTTCTTCCAACTCATCTTTTAAACTTTGCGTTTTCTTATCTACTGCAAGGAACTTTTCCAGTTCTTCATCTTCTACATAGTAGGCTTTCTTCAATTCCTCAACTTCTTCTTTCGTTTCAGCGAAGGAGTTATAAAGGGATGTTACTGCATCTTTATAGGATGGTATATACTGTTCGAGGTAACTCTTGGCCAAAGCTTCTTGTTCCAATTGCTCATACATTTCAGCAATTCTCTCTTCCACTTCATTAAGTATCTCATTGCCCTCTGCTAAGTTTCCTTCTTCAAGCAGCTGCATACAATTCGTAAGTCTTTCCTGATATGTACGTATTTCTTTTTCAAAATTCAAGTGTTCAATGAAATACCCTTCTTGTTTCATCTCTTTCATACCTGAGAGCAGTTGATCAAGTTGTGAAGAGAGCTCGTGCTTGGCTTTTTTGTATAGAGGAGGAAATGCGGTTATTTTCTCTTCCAATTCCTCCAGTTCTGCTTTTATTTCAATCACAATATTCTTAGCTTCCATATAGTTCCCTGAATCACTTTCTTCATGGAACCTCTTTAATTTTTCTTCCAATTCGTCGAGTCTGCCGTCAAAATACCGATCGGCTTTAGCAAATTGATAGCGATTCTGAGAGATGTGTCTTCGTAGATCTTTGATGGATGGTTCTACAGCTTCTATCTCAATTCTGCTTGATTTTTCTGATTCCAGCAGATCATGAAGCTCATTTAAAATACTTTCAATACTTGCTTCAATCGATTGGAGAATTGTCTCCGTTTCTTTCAATACTTTTTTAGCCTTTGGAATTCTGAAGTAATCGGCAGCATCTTCCGCATCGAGTAAATGTTCTTCGATATCGGCCAGCTCTTTACTCACAATATAGTCCCAGCGTTCCTTCCACGCTTCGAACTTAACTTGAGTTTCCCCTGATAAATTGAGATTTTTGATTTTGCTCAATTCACCAGCAACATTCCGCCCCATAATATCCAATTTCCACGCTTCCAGCCTATCTACGTTATCATAAACTCTTTTACGCAGGATTAAACCGATGATGATTAATACAATTATTGCTAAAATAATTCCAATGAATAACTCCATAGCGTACCTCCTACCCCAATCCAACAAGAGGATTTATACCTATACATTCAGATGTTGTAAATAAAAAGTATATATTTTTTTTAATATAAGTTACGATATAATACTAATAATAGCATGTATCTAGTAACTTTGGCTAAGAAAAACAAAATTTTGTCTTCTTTTTATGGATTTTATAGAAAAATGGCGATTAGTTGTCAAATTCCGACAATGAATTTCAGCCATTTTTGAATCGTAGCCACATATTTTTTTACAAAAACCTCACGAGAATATTCCCCAATCACTCGATCTTTCCATTCATTGTGTAATATATATGGAGTAATCAGCATACCTTTCAGCTGCAGTAATAGATAATCCTTTTGATCACCCGGCAGTTTCTTACCTTCTAACGCTGAGAAAAAAGTAGAGCGGATATAGTAATTTTCTTTCGCAAGATATGTTACAGTCATTTCTCGGACAAATATGGAATCGAGTGTCAACTCACGCTGAATGAAGCATGTCAATTGCAGTTTTGATTGCTTGTATTGTATAATTGTAAAAATCAATTTGTTCAGCCGTTCTATAGCAGATTGATTCTCTGTCACTTTAAGGCATTCTTCCACTTTTTCTAAGTATTCTTCATAATATGCGGTCACAGCATATTCCAATAATCCTTGTTTGCCGTTGAAATAGTAGCTTACGGATGAGACATTAACTTTAGCTTTCTCGGCAATATCGCGAACGGAAGTACCATGGAAGCCTTTTTGGAAAAACAGAGTGGAAGCTGCATGGATCACTTTTTGTTTTGATAGGTTTTTTTTCATCATACTCAACTCCTTACTTTTCCAATACGACAAACTTTCTAGATTTCCTGTTACTTTCGCTCGACAGGATTCTTAGCAATGTCGAATACTGCATTGTAAGTTTCATTCTACTGGAATCTTCGGAGAAAAACTATTTATAATTCTATAGGGGGATGATTATGTTTCAACAAGTCACTTATTCAGACGACCGTATGAAAGGATATGAACTGTTAATTAAACAGCTTCATGCATTATCTGAAGATGAAAAAGATCAAATTGCACTTCTCGCGAATGCTGCCAGCCTTCTCAATCAATTTCTCGACGAAGTGAACTGGGTTGGCTTCTATTTATGGAAAGATGAAGAGCTTGTACTTGGTCCTTTCCAAGGGTTGCCTGCGTGTGTACGCATCCCTTATGGTAGAGGTGTTTGTGGTACAGCAATAAAAGAAAAGAAAACCCAACTTGTTCCTGATGTACATGCATTTCCTGGTCACATTGCCTGTGATGCTGCGAGCAACTCAGAGATAGTTGTACCAATGATCATCAATGGTGAAATCTATGGTGTGCTAGATATTGACAGTCCGATTAAAGAAAGATTCGATGAAACGGACCAATTATATCTCGAAAAGTTTGTAGATGCATTGAGTCAATATCTATAACATAAAACGAGCAACTCTAAGGAGGCTGCTCGATTTTTATGTATGATCACACAATTCTTTCCTTTAGATTTCGCTCTGTACAATGCTTCATCGGCGCGTATAAACAAGCTTTTCTGATTATACTGTTCGGTTCTTTTCCAGTTGGAAATTCCACAAGAAACAGTAATCGCTGGTTCAGTACCTTCCCTTATAAGCTTTCGAATATCATTTGCATATTGCTTTCCTTGTTCACAATCCATCTCGGGTAAATAAATAGCGATCTCTTCTCCGCCCCACCTTGATACGATTCCTTTGTTCCCTATCTTGTTCTCCATGATTGCAGCAACTTGCTTCAATACCACATCACCCACATGGTGCCCATAGGTGTCATTTACACTTTTGAAATCATCAATATCAAATAAAAGAAGAACACCACTCGAACCACTCTCTAAATGAGTGTTGATCCTTTCTTCCAGATACCTTCTTGTATACAATTGAGTAAGGAAATCAGTAATGAGAGTCCGCTGTAATCTTTCCTTTAGAATAGTATTAGAGATGGCCAAGGCAGAATGCTGCATCATCGATTCCACCAATTTAAAACTCTCAAACGAAAAATGATACGTATCTTCGTGAAGGATAATCGTAAATCCCATACTAAGACCCGAGTATTCCATTGGAATAACCATTACCGACTGATAGCCATAACTTCGCAACTCCTCTGCTTTACCATTGAAGACCGCATCAGACTTCTGCAAGATTTTCTCTTTATATAGGCTTACAATACCGCTTCCATTCCCCACCTTAAACAACTCTGAGCTGCCTTCCAAAATTTCAATTTCAACATTAGATTCTTCATCAAGATAAATAAAACCGACTTCACTTGCTTCTGTGATTTCCATAATTTGAGTACGGATGATTTCTGTAAGTTCCGACAGTTCGCTTGTGGAATTCAGTTTATGATTTACTTCATTTATCAACGTTAGGTTGGATACTTGCATTAATGAGTCTTCATATAAAATAGTTTTTTCTAACGCTTTGCCTGATAATGCTGCAATCTCTTCTATTAAAAGAATATCTTCCTTCCATAAATAGCTCTCAATGGGCACGATGATTTCGAGAACACCATAAACACTCTGTTCACCTGTCAACGGAGCATAGATCATCTTTTTTGATTGTTCTTTTAAAATTTCAATTTGGAATTCTCCAGTCATAAAAACCTGGGTACTCATCGAAATTGGATTTTCATCTTTATATTCCATAACTCTGATAGGCAGTGAAGGAGTATTTCCATACTCCTGAGTCAGAATCAAATGGTATTCTGCATCACCATAAAGTTGTTCCAACGCTTTTGTAATATCCCGCAACACATCGTTCTTATCATTCGCCTTTAATAACTTCTCACTTAATTCTTGTAAGAATTTATTATTTTTGCTCCTCTGGGTATTTTCCCAGGTTTGAGCTATTATTGAGAATAATTTCTCTGTTTCCTTTTTAAATGTAGCTAGAAAATGTTCGGGTAATGGAGTTTCTTTGGAATAAATAAATAAAAGTTTCCCCATTCCCCTGAGTTGTATCTGAAGAAGGTCTACATGTTTTGGCCTCTTGTTTTCATGAAAAAAGCTTTCCGGTATGATAACCTCATCAGCAACAAAATTTTTCGGCATAAACATAACAATATCTTCATAATAGGATCCCAATAATCGAAATGACTCAGACTTATCGAAATGCACGTAAGCTGCAAGAAAATCCGCCTCAATATGCCCACATATTTCTTTTAGTATGTAATCAATAATTGTGTCATCCCAGGTTTTCTGTTCGAATAAATCTGAAAGAATGTTAAAATACATGAATTGAAGTTGTTTTGAGCTATCCATTTAATCACCTATTTATTATGATAAAGCTATTCTCTCTTCATCAAATAGTCCTTTATTACTATAAATGTGGTTTTAATCATTTAAATTATAAGCTTCTATTGCTTTCGATATATCCGTTTCTTTCCTCTCCCATAACGGTTTGGCACGTTATTCTTCAATAAAAGTTCAGCCGAACCAACAGATTTATATATTTGATATTTATTATACACGAAGTAGTGCGAAATTCCCATGCTAAATATACTCTTTTCCCAAAATATTACTTTTAAAACCTATAAGCAATCATAGTATAATTAAAATGATAAAGACTTCAATAGAACAAAGTTAAATCTTTGTTGACTTTCAGAGCTAATACTTATATAATAGTCTTTGTGTAAATTTAAGGTAGCCTTAGCGCTCGATTCATTGTAACTAGTTTGTTCCTTACTTTGATAAAGAAAGTTTAAGGGTGTATCGTGTAACTCTCTGCTGCTGGAGCGATGGTACAAGAAAACAAACTAGCCAGTGTAATTGACGTGGTGATTTAACTTTATACAAATTTAAATCAAAGGAGGAAATGTCTATGTCACGTTATACAGGTCCTGTATGGAAAAAATCTCGACGTTTTGGCATTTCATTAACTGGAACTGGTAAGGAATTAGATAAGCGTCCTTACGCTCCTGGACAACATGGTCCGAACCAAAGAAAAAAGCTTTCTGAGTATGCTTTACAGCTTCAAGAGAAGCAAAAACTACGTTTCATGTACGGATTGAACGAACGTCAATTCCGTAACCTATTCAACAAAGCTGGTAAAATGAAAGGGATCCACGGTGAGAACTTCATGATTCTTCTTGAGTCTCGTCTTGATAACCTTGTTTACCGTTTAGGTCTAGCTCGTACACGTAGACAAGCTCGTCAGCTTGTAAACCATGGTCACGTTTTAGTTGATGGTCGTCGTGTTGACATTCCATCTTACTCAGTTGCTCCAGGCCAAACAATCGGCTTACGCGAGCGTTCAAGAAATCTTGAAATCGTGAAAGAAGCAATAGAAGTAAACAACTTCGTACCAGAGTATACTACATTCGACGCAGAGAAATTAGAAGGTACGTACTCACGTTACCCAGAGCGTTCTGAGCTTCCAGCGGAAATTAACGAAGCTCTTATCGTTGAGTTCTACTCACGTTAATAGAATTAATGATTACCTCCTCTTTCACTTTAGTGTTCGAGGAGGTTTTTATATTGAAAAAACCTTAACACCCTATGAAAGGATATTAAGGTTTTTCATTCGCTATCAGCTTAGACACCAATTATTGTACTTCAATGGTATACTCTTCATGCTCATGAAGATCTGCATCATCTTCAACATGGATGACAATCGAATATGTACCTGCTTCTGAAAATTCATGAACTGCGGCATATTCACCTGGTTTCGTTTCATTGGCGTCAACCCAAGCTATATGTTCACCTTGTTCGGGTAGTATTTCAAAGCGGACGTTTGCGTTTTCTAATTCCTCACCCTCCAACTGAAGGTGAACAATTAAATCTGTATCGTCTCCTGCTTGAATATTTTCCGGGTTGGAAAAATGAAGTTGGAATCCATCAGAATGTTTGTGTTCTACATGTTCTTCATCCTGGTGTACCGCTTCTTCAGCATCACCAACCGCTATAGATTTTAACGGCATCGTATGCTGGCCTCTTGCCGTAGTATGGGCAAACAACTCATAAATTCCATCTTCTGCAAATTCAACTTCCGCAGTATAACTTCCATTAGATGTATGTATTCCTTCCACATTTGTACTATCTGTTTCATTACCTTGAACCCAATATTCAAACATTACTTCATCAGCATCTTCTACCATCTCATCACCATAAGATACAATAGCTTCCAACTGGACTGTTTCACCAGGTTCTGCAGTTTCTGGTACAATAAATTCAACTTCCAACGTTGCTAATTCCTCTTCCCCGCTCTCTTCATTTCCACAAGCAGCTAGTAATAATAGCAACGCCATAACAACTAGTATTGTAATTTTCTTCAATAAAACAACCTCCAATATTTTGCTGGTCATTAATTTTTCCAAACTAATGAAATTGCATACACAGATTGAATAATCCATACCTACCCATAATAGGGATGGATTATTCAATCTGTAAGTGGGTACACGTTAAAACAAACTAATCTACAATGTCCCTAATTTAACTCTACCAACTAAAAATGCCATTTTCAACTGGATGACATGACTAATTTGTGAAAATGCAATGAGGTATGTCGATTGGTCCTATTGATCACTTTGAAATCTAAAGCTAACTAATCCTCCTCTCTCCTGCATTTTAAATTTAATAGTAAAAAGAAAACAGCCTGTGGGTTGATCCACTCACAGGCTGTTTTCACTTAATTAGCTGAAATCAATTAACGTATATTTCTTTTTCCCTCTTCGGATAACGGTAAATACATCACCAATACGATCTGCAGCAGTTACTTCATAATTCGTATCTTGCTGCCTTTCACCGTTAATATAAATTGCACCATTTTGAATATCTTCTCTTGCTTGACGTTTTGATGGAGAGATTTTCGCTTGTACGAGCAAGTCAACTAAACCAATGTCCGTTTTTTCCAATTGGTGTGTTGGGACATCTTTAAATCCTTGCTCAATCTCTTCTACTGTTAATTCTTTAATGTTCCCGCTGAATAATGCATCAGATATTTTAATTGCTTGTTGTAAAGCTTCCTTACTATGCACGAGGATGGTCATTTCCTCCGCTAAACGTTTTTGGGCTACGCGTTTTTCTGGTTGAGTTTCAACCTCTTTTTCCAGCTCTTCAATTTCTTCTTTGGAAAGGAAGGTGAAGTAACGTAAGAATTTCACAACATCCCTGTCATCTGTGTTGATCCAGAACTGGTAAAATTCGTATGGAGTCGTTTTTTCCGGGTCCAGCCAAATTGCATTACCGGCAGATTTTCCAAATTTTGTTCCATCAGCTTTTGTAATTAAAGGGACAGTCAAACCGAATACTTTGACATCCTCTTCTTCCGGATTCTCTCTCGTACGACGAATGAGCTCCATTCCTGCAGTAATATTCCCCCACTGGTCACTTCCGCCAATTTGAAGTTGACAGTTTTCTTCCTCATAGAGCTTCATAAAATCAATGGATTGCAGCAACATATAACTGAACTCCGTGTACGTGATTCCTGTTTCAATCCGGGATGAAACGGATTCTTTCGCTAGCATGTAATTGATGCTGAAATGCTTTCCTGCATCACGCAGCACTTCGATGAAAGTCATATTGCTTAACCAGTCGTAATTATTACGTGAAACGACAGGGTTCTCCCCTTCTCCAAAATTAACTAACTTTCCAATTTGCTTTTGGATACTTTCCGCAAATCCCATAACAACTTCTTTACTGTTCAGGGAACGCTCAGAAGAACGGCCACTTGGGTCTCCAATCATTCCTGTACCGCCACCAACCAACGCAATCGGCTTGTGTCCTGCTTTCTGGAATCTTTTCAGCATAACAATCGGTACGAGGTGACCGATATGAAGACTATCTGCCGTCGGGTCAAAACCACAATATAATGTAACCGTTTGAGAGTCCAATAATTTCTCTAACCCTTCACGATCTGTCACTTGATTGATTAAACCACGCCACTCCAACTCATCTAAAATATTCATCCTGCCATCTCCTTTTTATTTCAAAATCAAAAAAAGCCCCTCCCTCAAAAAAGGGACGAGCTAATAATCGCGGTACCACCCTTGTTGCATAACAATGCCACTTGGGATTGTTAACGATGTCTCCACCGTTCTTAAGGCTACTAACCAAAAGAAATGCTCCAGACTGTAATTCACCAGTAAATTTATATTGGCTTGCACCACCCGCCAACTCTCTTCGATAGGGATTCACATGGCTACTGAATCTTTCTCAGCATAGTTTATCTATTAATAGCATATTTTCTTGCCTTTAGCAATCATTTCCAAAAACGTATTCATGTATTTTTTCATATATGGTATAATTATAAACGAAATTTAGGAGGGTTGCAAATGGATTTAAAAAAGTGGATGCAACAATTGATCGAAGCATTAAGAGAAAACTGGAAGTCAGGGAAAATCCAACGATCAAGCCGGATTACATATGGAGTTGCATGGAATATTATTTTATTCTTTTTAATCATAGGCTGTATCGGAATGTTTTTCGTTGGCGGAATTGGTGCAGGTTATTTTGCTTCCCTTGTAAAAGATGAAGAGATTCGTGACTATGAAACGATGGCTCAAGATATTTATGATTATGCGGAAACCTCACGAATGTATTTCGCTGATAATGAATTCTTAGGCGAAATAAATGCTGATATACATCGAGATGAGACATCCCTTGACCAAATCGCACCGCACTTGCTTGATGCCGTGATTGCAACAGAGGATGAGTATTTTAATGAACACAATGGGGTTGTACCTAAAGCCATATTGCGAGCAGTCTATCAAGAAGTTTCCAACTCGGAAACGCAAACTGGTGGAAGTACATTAACTCAACAGTTAATTAAAAATCAAATCCTAACGAATGAAGTTTCATTTGAAAGAAAGGCAAAAGAAATTTTACTCGCACTTAGGCTGGAACGTTTCTTTGATAAAGAAGAAATTCTTGAGGCATATTTAAATATTGTTCCTTATGGCAGAGATTCATCGGGTAGAAATATCGCCGGAATCCAAACGGCAGCACAAGGTATTTTTGGAATTGATGCCAAGGATGTTAATTTGGCTCAGGCCGCTTACCTAGCTGGACTTCCTCAAAGCCCTTCCGCTTATACCCCATTTGCAAATGGCGGCGGTTTGAAGAGCGAAGATGGTATTGAACCAGGACTTAACCGAATGAAAACTGTTTTGAATCGTATGTTGGATATGGAATACATTACCCAAGAACAATACGAAGAAGCTCTCGAATATGATCTAGTGGCTGATTTTAAAGAGGAAGAAAAATCACCGTTTGAAGAATACCCTGTTCTAGCTGCAGAGATTCAAAGAAATGCCATCAGCATTTTGAAGAACAAACTATTAGAAGAAGATGGTATTACTAATGAGGATTTGGCCGAAGAACCTGAATTAGATGAAGAATATGCAATTCGGGCTGAAAGAGAACTTCAGACAAAAGGTTATGAAATTCATACAACAATTGATAAAGAGATGTATGATCTGTTCCAAGAGATTGGCCAGAATTATTCTCAATATGGAAGCAATACAATGACGGAATATCCAAAAGGTTCCGGCAAGATGATTGAACAAGAAGTTCAAGGTGCAGCAATGATGATTGAAAATTCTACGGGACGAATCATTGCATTCTTTGGTAATCGTAGTCCTGATATCGAGAATCACTTCAACTTTGCAACCCAAGCTGAACGCTCCAATGGAAGTGCGATGAAACCAATCGCAGTATATGGTCCAGCAATGGAAGAAGGATTAATTCAGCCGGGTACACCAATCGCAGACGTGTTCTATCAGGTACCTAGTGGTGGAGGATCGCATGAAATCCGTAATATTGACAGAAGACATCACGGATTGCTGTCTGCACGGACACATTTAGCCAAGTCATATAATATACCAGCGGTAAAAACATATGTGTCACTCATTGATATTAATCCTGTGGATAAATATTTAAGGAAAATGGGAATCACGTCCATAAATGACCGTGAGTATGCGCATCCTACTCTAGGGATTGGGGCATTGGATACCGGAATAACCATAGAAGAGAACACAAATGCTTTCTCTACTGTTGCTAATGGCGGTAAATTTGCAGATGCTTATATCATCGAAAAGATCACAACAAGTGACGGAGAGGTTTTTTACGAGCATGAGCATGAACCAGTGGAAGTCTTCTCTCCACAAACGAGCTATCTATTGATTGATATGATGCGGGATGTCATCAAGTACGGAACTGCCTACGACTTAAGGTCGATGCTGAAATATCCTCATGTTGACTGGGCCGGAAAGACTGGGACGTCATCGAATACTTATGATGTTCATTTTGTTGCAAGTAATCCAAACATCACATTTGCAACATGGATGGGATATGAAATTAATGATTCGCTTGATCATAATCGACAAAGCCAATGGAATCGTGCTTTCTGGGCTCAATTCATCAATGCGGCAAGTGATCTCAGACCGGAACTCGTAGCACCTGACCATGCTTTCCAACAACCTGAAGGTATTGTGCAGAGAAGCTATTGTGCCATTTCCGGCAAGCTGCCTAGTGATCTATGTCAACGTGCTGGTCTTGTCAAAACGGATCTTTTTAACGCAAAATTTGTTCCGACTGAACGAGATAATAGTTTAATAACAGGCTCACATATTTTAGTAAATGGAAAAGCTGTAATGGCTGGCTCAAATACACCTGGAGAATTCACTAAACAGGATGGATTGGTGTTAAATCCTGAGTTTCTAAAAGAAAAAGGATACGATAAATTATCGAACATCCGGCAGCTCATTCCACAAAATGAAGACCGAAGCAAATGGGAGAAAATTGGATTTCCCGGTAGCGCAGTGAGCAGTACGGTCAGTGATGATGGCAAAGCTCCACAGCCTCCATCATCTCTAAACGCATCTGGTAATACACTGACTTGGAACAGTTCATCAAGTAATAATGTAGTGGGTTATCGAATTTATAAAGCCTCTAAACCTGGCGGCGATTTCTCACAAGTCGGCAACTCGGCCTCTCCAGAATTTAAAGTAAATGGAGACGGTGTATATCATGTAAAAGCCGTTGATTACTTTGGTCGTGAATCTGGTGCCTCTTCAACTGTTATCATCGGTGAAACACCTAAGGAAGAAAAAGAGACACCTGATGAAGAAAAAGAAGAGGAAACAAAGGACGAAAAGAAAGATAAAGGGAACAAAGATAAAAATAAAGATACAAATAAAGATGAAGGAAAAAGAAAAGAAAAAGGAAAAGGAAAAGATAAAGCTGAAGACGAAGATGAATAAACAGAATCAGGAGCAAAACGCTCCTGATTTTTTTATTGAATAATCACTGTTTTATCTGAGTCATCCAATTTTCATAAAATACTAAAAAATTTATATGAAATCATGTATAATGTTTGTAAGCGCATAACTGATAAGAGTAGCTGATAAAAACGTGACAATTTATTAGGTGGTGAAGCAGTGAAGCACAGCAAGGAATTCCATTCGGTAACCTATGAAACAACAAAAGGACCAATAACCATCGAAGGTCCCCTATCATCCGAACAATTGAAAAAATTTAATTTCCATGAAAAATTAATTGCCTTTCGCCCTGCGAAGAAACAATTTGAAGCGCTTCTTCAAATCGCTGATTTTGAAGAAGGTAGAATAATTATCGCTCGTACAGAAGAAATGATTGTAGGTTATGTGACCTATCTCTACCCTGACCCATTGGAGCGGTGGTCAACATTTAATATGGAGGAATTGATTGTACTCGGTGCAATTGAAATCGCACCAGAATATCGCGGAGAACGCGTTGCTTCTAATTTAATAAAAGTCTCCATGATGGATGATTTTATGGAGAACTATATTATTATTTCTACAGAATATTATTGGCATTGGGATTTGGAAGGCACGAAATTAAGTATTTGGGATTACCGAAAGATAATGGAAAAAATGATGGCTTCCGGTGGATTAAGTCCAGCGCCTACGGATGATCCAGAAATCATTTCCCACCCCGCCAATACATTAATGGTTAGAATCGGAAAGAATGTTTCCACAGAGGCGATTGAACAATTTGACAAATTAAGGTTTTTAACTAGATATGAGCAAACAAAAAAGCGGAAACAACCGATCAGCGACCTACGAAATGCGCCTAATAAAACATGAAATGGTCCGAAGTTACTCTTGAAATTGACGAATTAAGCGGACAGATCCTTTAGAAAAGACGTTAGAATGGAGTCCACCCTCAAATGTTTGCGGTGTGATGTACACAAGTTCAAATTCCTTGCGCATGTTTTTGCAAGCTTATTAACGGAGCAGTGGCACAAAGCACTTAAAATGAGTCTTAAACATAATAACGCAGATGTTAAGCAGGGCTATATATGACTTTTAAGGAAATCTACCACCAAATAGACATAAGAATAATGAATATATAGAAATAGAATTGAGGGATGAAGATGTTAGTCGAGAGTATAATGAACACAAATGTTCCAACCCTTCCGCCGACTGCAACGATTGAGGAAGCATTACATTTGCTGAAAAAAAATAAGATAAGACATATACCGATTGTTGATGATGAAAACCGGGTAATTGGGATTGTTTCCGATCGTGATGTTAGAGATGCAAGTCCTTCTTCCCTACTAAAAGATGCAGATAGGAAGGAATTGCAAAATGAGATTCAAACCATTATGAGTCATCCAGTTGTAACTGTGCATCCCTTGGACTTTGTGGAGGAAATCGCGAGGATTTTTTATGAGAAGGAGTTTGCAGCCGTTCCTGTTGTCCATAATGATGAACTTGTCGGTATCGTAACCGAAAAGCATATGCTCCATACGTTCATTCAATTAACGGGTACACATGTACAAAGTTCACAAATAGAAGTAAAAGTTCCTCACCGACCAGGAATCTTACCGGAAGTTGCACAAATAATCGGTGATCACAACGTTAATATTGTTTCCGTGCTCGTTTATCCTTATCTTGATGATCCTCATTACAAAGTGCTTGTTTTTCGGGTACAGACGATGAACCCTATGCCGATCATTCGAGGAATACGGGATGCAGGTTTTAAACTACTCTGGCCAAATAATATTATGGAGCCTAAATTATGAGTAAAAAAGTTAAATTTGTATTTTCAGATGACTTTTCGACCTATCGTTTTAATGATGACCACCCTTTCAATCAACAACGGGTACTATTGACTAAAGATCTGCTCGAAACTAGTAACTTGCTGGATGAAGAGGATATTATCCCACCGAGAAAAGCTACAGAGGAAGAATTGGCATTATTTCACGAAACTCAATATATCGAAGCGGTTAAGAAAGCCAGCAAGGGCAACTTGACTAAAGAAGAAGGACTTGTTTTTGGGCTGGGAACAGAAGATACTCCGATGTTCCCTAATATGCATGAAGCTTCAAGTTATTTGGTGGGTGGAACCCTAACTGCCGTCGACGCTGTCTTGTCAGGCCAAGCTGACCATGCTTTAAATCTTGGTGGAGGACTGCATCACGGTTTCGAACGTCAAGCTGCAGGATTCTGTATTTATAACGATGGCGCGGTCGCTATCAAGTATATTCGTAATAAATATGACCTGAAAGTGCTTTATGTGGATACCGATGCCCATCATGGTGATGGTGTACAATGGGCATTTTACGATGATCCTAATGTCTGCACCTTTTCCATTCATGAAACTGGCCGTTATTTATTCCCTGGCACAGGAGATGTTAGAGAACGTGGAATTAAGGAAGGTCATGGTTACTCCTTCAATCTTCCAATAGACGCATACACTCAGGATGAGTCGTTTTTGCACGTTTATGAAACCGCATTCAAGGAGATTGTGGAGTATTTTAAGCCGGATGTAATTTTAACCCAAAACGGTGCAGATGCTCATACGTTTGACCCGTTAACTCACTTATGTGGTTCGATGTCTATTTTCGAACGTATTCCCCTTCTCGCCCATGAATTGGCACATCAATATTGTGACGGAAAATGGATTGCCACTGGTGGCGGAGGATATGATATTTGGCGAGTTGTGCCGAGAGCATGGGCACAGATCTGGAGTGTAATGAAAACGGAACGTATTTTAGAGGGGGATTTGCCATCCAGTTGGTTAAATAAATGGCAACATGTATCACCAGTTCCTTTACCAAGCACTTGGCATGATGGAGAGGAAGCTTTTCCACAGATTCCAAGGAAGTCAGAAATAGAAGAAAAAAATTATAAATTATTGTTAGCAATGCTCAAATATGCGAAGATAAGCAATTCAAATTCTTGAAGGATCCGATTGGGTCCTTCCTTTCTTTTTACTCTTCATCGTTTCGTACATAGACAATCATTTTAAGAAGATATATAATTAGTAAAGCAACTTGTTAAATATTTGACCTTGTCATTCTGAGAAGGAGCTGAACGGACATGAGACTTAGTAACATCCTAAAGGATATGGAATATGACTTGGTCCAAGGGACACTAGACCAAGATATTTCTGAAATAATTTTTGATTCTCGTATTAAGCAGACTAATAGTTTATTCATTTGCATTTCCGGTTTCACACTGGATGGACATGATAAAGCTGAAGAAGCAATTCAAAATGGTGCAGTTGCTGTCCTAGTGGAAAAGGATATACATGTGCCAAACGGAGTAACTGTCATTAAAGTAGAGAATACTAGAAATGCGATGGCTAAGGTTGCCAGCAATTTCAATGACAATCCATCTGACGACATAAATGTGATAGGTATAACGGGTACAAATGGTAAAACTTCCATCACTCATTTCTTAAAGTCCATTTTGAATGAAGCCAACCATAAAACCGGTGTAATTGGTACATTGGGCACGGTAATAGACGATGAATTGATACCAACAAACAATACTACACCTGAATCAGTCGATTTACAGAAATTCCTAAAAGATATGGCGATCACAGACCACGATTACTGTCTAATCGAAGTTTCTTCCCACTCTTTACAATTAAAACGGGTGGCACATACTAAATTCAGTACGGGTATTTTTACCAATTTAAGTCCGGATCATTTAGAGTTACATAAAACAATGGATGAATACTTTGAAGCTAAGGCGCAATTATTTACGATGACTGAAAAGGCTAATATCATCAATGCGGACGACATCTATGGCCAGAGATTAATTGAACAATTAAGAGATTCCAATGTTAAAACGTTGACATATGGAATCCATGAGAAAGCTGACTTTTATGCTTCTGATATTGAATATTCTCTCGAGGGAACATCTTACACATTACATACACCGTTTGAAACAGCCAAAATCAACATTCATCTGCCTGGTGAAATATATGTCTCAAACAGCCTAGCTGCGATTGCAGCTGCATATAGTAATGGAATCGCTATTGAAGCAATTCAAACAGGGTTGGCTAATGTAAGTAACATTGACGGCAGATTTGAAACAGTATACTCCTCAGGGAATTTCAATGTAATTGTCGACTTTGCACATACAGAAGATGCGCTGCAAAAAACAATCAGTATTCTTAAACCTTTCGTAAAAGGTAATATTATACTCGTCTTTGGAGTATACGCAGACATGAGTGAAAACGGCAGAGATAAACGTTATGGTATGGGACGTGTAGCAGCTGAATATGCCGACTTTTCAATTGTGACTTTAGATAATCCAAAAAACCACGATATTGAAACGATAATGAAAGAAACAACTGATGCCATCGAACGAAATAAAGGTAAATTCATCGAAATCCGTGATCGCGAGAAAGCAATTCAATATGCGATAGAGATTAGTGAACAAGATGACTGTATATTGCTTGCAGGTAAAGGGCATGAAACAACTCAAGTAATCGGAGACGAAGAAATTTACTTCTCTGAAAAAGAGATTGTACAAAAAGCCATGGAAACAAAGGTATTTCAATAAACAAAAAGAAGCAGAAATATGAGGTTCATATTTACTGCTTCTTTTAATTTTCTTCTTGAGCATCCGTATTCAAGATTGTTATCTCGACTCTTCGATTCATACTCATGTTTTCTTCCGTATCATTAGGTGCAATTTGTCTCGTATCAGCATACCCTGCTATCGAAAAGCGCGATTCATCTAAATTAAATTCCTCAATAAAATACCTGACTACACTGCTGGCTCTAGCTCCAGATAATTCCCAGTTGGACGGATATCGATATGTATTAATTGGTCTACTATCGGAATGCCCTTCTACCTTTATATCATTTGGCAATTGTGAGAATAAAGTTGCCAGTTCTTCTAGAAACGGTTTTCCTTCTTCTAGAATAATAGCTTCTCCAGTGTCAAAAAATATACTTTCTTGTATCACTAACAATACTCCCCGTTCTGTACGGGTCGCTGAAACAATATCATTTAAATCATGTTCATCCAGGTAATCCTCTACACTATCTATCAGTTGATTCAAGGATTCATCTTCCTGAGCTTTACTTTCATATTCATCTAAGGCCCTATCCAAATCAATAGGATCATCTGAATGATCATCCTCAGCCGTTTCCGCGGCCTCAGTATTTTCGGGTTGGTCATTTGGTACAATGGAAGGCATAAAATCGAATATTACTCGTTCTTGAAAAGACTGTGCTACTGCTTCAAGTTTGATTTGATCAACAGTTGACATCGAAAACAATAAGATAAAGAATACAAGAATCAAAGTTACCATATCAGAATAAGTTACAAGCCACTTTGCTGCCCCTTTATCCTGCTTTTTTTTGACCGGTCTACGCTTCATTTACTCGATCCTCCACCATTCCTGAACGAATAGCTTCTTCTTCCTTTTGCATGGCTTCTTTATATTTTTCCCTATCCGAATAGGAAACGAAAGCACTAAGTTTTTCTTCCAAAATTCTTGGATTTTGTCCAGATTGAACTCCAATAATTCCTTCAATGATAATTTGCTTAAGAAACACTTCCTCTTCTGTCTTTGTCTCAAGTTTACTAGCCATTGGAAGGAAAACAAGGTTCGCAAGCACTGTACCGTATAATGTGGTTATTAGAGCAATAGCCATTGCCGGTCCAAGTGTTGCCGGATCAGAAAGTTGGTTCAACATGAGTACGAGACCAACTAACGTACCAATCATTCCCCAAGCTGGAGCGTATTCTCCTGCCTTTTCAATGATCGAACGACCTTTATAATGGCGTTCTTCCATGGCAGTTATCTCCGCATTTAAAATATCAGTTATGACTTCAGGTTCAATACCGTCGACCGCAAGCATAATTCCTTT
This sequence comes from Oceanobacillus luteolus, assembly GCF_042678205.1. Lineage (NCBI taxonomy): Bacteria > Bacillati > Bacillota > Bacilli > Caryophanales > Bacillaceae > Oceanobacillus > Oceanobacillus luteolus. The sequence continues at coordinate 3,002 of NZ_JBHUDE010000141.1, read as the reverse complement.
TTTTATAAAAGGGTCATCCACATCTTCCAATTCATTTTCAAGAGCAAGAATTCCTTCTCTTCTAGCTCGTTCCGATAGGCGAGTGAATAACTCTACCAATTCGGGTAACCGGTTTTCAGTTTTGATAAAAGACTCTTTGACTACTCCTCTTGTTAGTTTAATTTGCTCAAATTTAAACGTAATCAACAAGGAGGCTACTAATCCACCGATAACGATAAATATAGAAGGAACATCTAAGAAAATTGAAATATTTGATGGGTTGCCATTCGATCCAATCGCAAAGATAATCATCAAAAATCCTAACGTTATGCCGATCGGAGTCAGTATATCTTTTTTCGTCATCGTAATCTCTCCAAACTTCATTAAAATACTTGAAACTGGTTATGAATGGTATGGCTTTTCATTTTTAAAGCTACTGTCTTCCCCCCTGTTACATTGGAGAAGGAAGCAGTAGCAAATTCACGTACCTAGCTTCTTATATTTTATATCGGCATTAATTGGAAGTTGTTGAGTTTCTTTTTTCCAATCGATGTGGAAGAACAACATTTTTATCGGTTACTTCTTCTTTGTTCATATATTTCGTCAAGAGACGCATTGCGACAGCTCCGATGTCATACATTGGCTGCACAACTGTGGACAACGTCGGGCGCACCATCTTCGCGAGCTTAGTATTATCAAAACCAAATACTTGAATATCTTCCGGAACGTTATATCCTCGATCTTGGAACCCATGAATCACTCCAATTGCCACTTCATCAAATGTGACAAACACAGAAGAAGGAAGTGCTTCCAACTCAAGAAGTTTCTCTGCTGCCGTTATTCCTCCATCGTAAGAATAATCGACCGTAATAACCAGTTCCTCACTGAATTCTATATTGGATTCTTCCAAAGCTCGGAGATAGCCTTCATATTTAAGCTTATTCACCGGCGCATCCGGCACACTAATAACAATTGCTGGTTGTTGGTTGTTATTGTTTTCAATCAGATCTTTTGTCGCTTCGTAGCCTGCCAATTCGTAATCAATATTTACAGATGGAATTTCATTACTTGAATCATATGTTGCAGCTAAAACTACAGGTACAGAGGAAGTTTTGAACTGCTGGATATGTTCATCAGTGATATTACCACCCATAAACAAGATTCCATCTACCTGCTTCTCCAACATCGTATTGATAAGCTGCAATTCATTTTCCTTCTTGGAGTCTGAGTTGCTTAAAATAATATTGTACTTGTACATCGTTGCAATATCTTCAATTCCTCTAGCCAGTTCTGAGAAGAAAATATTGGATATATCAGGAATAATCGCTCCAACCGTAGTTGTTTTCTTACTAGCAAGTCCTCTAGCTACAGCATTTGGGCGATAGCCTAATCGTTCAATTGTTGCTAGCACTTTTTTTCTTGTGCTAGGTTTAACATTCGGATTCCCGTTTACCACACGGGAAACAGTAGCCATAGAAACGTTTGCTTCTCTAGCTACGTCATAAATCGTTACAGTCATCACATATACCTCCAGTATAGTTCGTGCTCTTTTTTCTATCATACTCTACCATGAAAATTTTTTCAAAAATTTTCATGGTGTTTTCATAAGTTTGTCATAAATATAAACTGATTCTTACTAGCAATATTCCCAAACTTACAAAATAAAAAAACTGCTTCTTCTCTCAGAAGCAGTTTTTTTATCTTATTTCAATCGTCTATCCAAGTCAGTGATCTCTTCAAAGAACTTATCGAATGTTGGTATATCCATTTGTTGCGCTGAGTCAGAAAGTGCTACAGCCGGATCAGGGTGAACTTCCGCCATAATACCATCCGCACCAATTGCAAGTGCTGCTTTAGCTGCTGGAAGCAGTAAGTCCCTTCTACCAGTCGAATGTGTGACATCCACAAGAATCGGTAGATGCGTTTCCTTCTTCAACACAGGTACAGCCGAAATATCCAATGTATTTCTAGTCGCTGTTTCATAAGTTCTGATTCCGCGTTCACATAGAATGATATTAGTATTTCCACGTGAAATGATGTATTCAGCTGCATTAATGAACTCTTGGATTGTTGCTGACAGACCACGTTTTAGAAGTACTGGCTTATCCACTTCTCCTGCAGCTTTTAGTAATTCAAAGTTCTGCATGTTTCTTGCGCCAATTTGAATCACATCAATGTATTCCACGGCTTCCTCAATATGTGCAGGGTTAACAATCTCACTGATTACCGCTAATCCATACTCATCTGCAACGCGTTTTAAAATTTGTAATCCTTCCACTCCTAAACCTTGGAAATCATAAGGTGATGTACGAGGTTTGAAGGCGCCACCACGTAGTAACTTTAATCCTTTTGCTTTAACCGCCTCTGCCACCTGTGCAACTTGTTCATAACTTTCAACCGCACAAGGACCGAATACGTAGTTTGTCGAACCATCGCCGATTTTCGCTCCGTTGATGTCAATCACAGTGTTTTCAGGTTGATTTTTACGGGAAACAAGTAAAGCTTTTTGGTGATCATCTTCCTGAAGCTCTAATCCCGCTTTGAAAATCTCCTTGAAAATATGCTCAATTGTAGAATTTTCAAATGGACCATTATTATGCTTTTTAATTAAATCAAGCATTTCTCTTTCCCTTACCGGATCAAACTTATACATGCTTTGCTTTGATTTAACTTTACCAATTTCCTGAACCAATTCTGCGCGGCGATTAATTAAATTCAAAATCTCAAGATTCACATCATCAAGTTGTTGTCTAAGCTGTTCCATTTGATTACTCATAATATATGCCCCCTGAAAACTTTTTAATAATTAGTGACAATTATAGCTAAAAATCTATTATTTGTCACTATTTAATTAAAATTAAATAATATTAGGAAAAACTTGACAAAAATATACTAGGTTTTTCATTCATTTAATGGTTATCACTAGCGTTGCATTAATTAAGACTAAATATTAACAAGACCCCGAATTTTCGCTAATTTACTTTAATGCAAATAAAAAGTCCTTTATAATGGATTTATTCAGG
>NZ_JBHUDE010000140.1:0-21048 GCF_042678205.1 Oceanobacillus luteolus | reverse complement strand
GTCTGCTTCCCGCGCTCGACTTGCATGTATTAGGCACGCCGCCAGCGTTCGTCCTGAGCCAAGATCAAACTCTCCATAAAAGTGTTTGAAAAAACTTAGCTGTTACTTAATAAGAAAACGGGGTTTTCTTATTAAGTTTATGCTTGGCCACTCACGTGACCTCGCTTGACATACTGGTTGTTTTGTTCAGTTTTCAAAGAGCAAATGTTTTTGTCGACCTCGTCGCGAGGCAACTTTTACATTTTATCAAAATTCGTTTATCAAGTCAACAACTTTTTCATTGTTTTTTCTTGAATGTTTTCGCCTGTTAAAAGCGACAAGAAATAATATACCACACTATCAAACTAGAAGTCAACAACTTTTTTTATTTATTTTCTTCCGTTTCCGTGGTGGACTATTAATATATCATGATTTACTAACTTGTGCAATACTACACTTCACTCCAATTGTTTCCAATTAAATAGCACAACCTCGCGCTTATCACTAATCAATCAATAGATATCACTAATCTTCATTCATAAAAGCAGAGTAGATATTAAACGTTATTAAATACGATATGAAACTCTACTATATATAAGTAAGGTTATCTTCCTTATCACATTATTACTTAGATTTGTTCCTAAGCCATCCATATACTTTTTACTATAATAGTAGATTTATATATTTTACTGCTTACACCATCTACATCGTTCAACCAATTATATAATCCAGCTCCTTCATAATCTTATATAGTTAAGTCACCTAAGTACGTACAAAAGCCAAGTCTGTGGCAACACATATGAAAACATGATAAGATTTCTCATAAATACAAAAATTTAAAAAGGATGGAGATTCATGTCGCTGGAAAGTGTAAAACAACATTTTAAGAAATGGAACAGAGAAAACGATATTATGGAATTTACTACTTCAAGTGCTACAGTTCAAGAAGCAGCGGACACGATTGGTGTGAAACCAGCACAAATTGCAAAAACTTTGTCTTTCCGAGGTGCGGAGGGACAAGCGATGCTTGTTGTTGCTGCTGGAGACGCTAAAATTGATAATAAGAAATTCCGCCATACGTTTCAGTTTAAAGCAAGAATGTTATCAGCTGATGAGGTTATTGAACAAACCGGTCATCCGATTGGCGGAGTTTGTCCATTTGGTTTAGCAAATGAATTGGATGTGTATCTCGATATCTCCCTGAAACGTTTTAATAAGGTTTTCCCTGCATGTGGCAGCACAAATTCAGCAATTGAACTTACCTGTGGGGAGTTAGAAGAATATTCTTTTGCCAAGCAGTGGGTGGATGTTTGTAAAGATTGGGAATCAAACTCCACGGAAACTCCTGATTTAGAGAGTGTTAAATCTTAAGTTATTTTATTACAGGGTACCAGTCACTGGTACCCTGTTTCTTTTACCCGCTAACTAGACTTCTTGTATGAAAGTCACTTCATTACGATCGCAATTTTTACAATACATTAAATGAGGACAAGTTTGCTCCTCTATTGTATGCATATATCCATCTCCCATTTTCACGGTATCCACATCATTATAATGTCCGTATGGATCTAAGTAATCGGATACCTTTCCCATATCTTCTAACTGTGCATTACACGTAGAGCAATTCATTTCCAACTCTCTAAATGCATTACATATCGGACACATTGCCACGGGGATCACTCCTTCTTGCTTTGTATTAGTATCCATCATCTTAATTAGAACTATGTAATGGAAATAAAGTGAGGCGGTTAAAAATTTCCAATCGAGGGTAGTATACTTCTATAAACAAGCATGAGGTGATATTATGTCAAACAACATTAAACAAGAAGAATTGGAAACGCTTAGGGAGCTAATCAAAGACGTAGATACTGCTATGCTTACCACAGTAACGGAAGATGGTCTCATTTCCAGACCAATGAAAACACAGGAAGTAGAATTTGATGGTGATTTATGGTTCTTCACGAAGAAGGAAACGGATAAATATCGAGAGATCTTGCATGAGCAAGAAGTGAATGTTGCGTATGTAGGAAAATCATACGTTTCCGTGCGTGGAACAGCCGAAATTGTGGAGGACGTTGAGAAGAAAAAGGAATTATGGAGTAAAGCATACGAGAAAGTAATGCAAACTTCTTATGATGACCCTAACTTGATCTTAATTAAGGTAAAAGCTGAAGCAGCAGAATATTGGGAAACCGGCAATCTCACGAAAAAGATCGCCTTTTTCTATAAACGCATGACAGGAAAAAATACCGAATCAGCAGATATTAATGAAACGATTGAATTGGATAAGTAAACCAGAATTGAAAATGGATTGACATGCTTCTGAGTCAATCCATTTTTTCGTTACTTATGACGCTACTTAAACAATGAACAATTCTTCTCAACCAACCTGGATAATTTCTTGCATATAATGGATATCACTGGAATCGAAAGCAATTCGATTCGTCTCATTTCAGCTAGTCACCAGAAACAATATGCCAATGAAGATGTTTGGAGTCCTGATACTCCCCTAAATTTGTAATCACTCTGCAAGCTCCGTGTTCTTCTGTAACCATTGTCGCAACCTTTTTAATTACCCCTAACAGCTCGATCAACAGTTCATTATCACTTTCCTCCAATGCAATTAAAGAAGGGATATGTTTCTTTGGTATAGCAACAATATGAACTGGCCAATACGGTCTTGTATGATAATACGCTAATACATTTTCTGTTTCTAACACTTTATTCACTTCGGTCTTCCCACTTAATACTTCATCACAATAAAAATCCTCAGTCATGAAATACCTCCACATTATATCTTCTATTAAAATAATTAATACTCATTACTTACTGGACAATCACTTATTTAACTCCTTAGTCAAAAAGTCAATTGCAGTCATTACTTCTTGAAGATTTTCATCCGTATTCATTTTCTGTCGAGCATGCAGAAGAACTGGTCTCACCGATTCAACTGAGCGGCAAATTCGTACATCCAATCATATCGCGGAACCATCCAAATATGAAAGTGATGAGTAGTATCTTCATTATAAAAATAGTAAACGAACTCAATTCCTAAAACATCTCTTTGAGCCTTCCTTATCTTTGTCAGAGCCTGGATAAAATCTATCTTTTCATATTCAGTTAATTCATCGAAACATTTAACATGGCGTTTAGAAGCTAAAATTATTAGCCCCCTTACAGGATAGGCAACGTCTTGATGAGCGTGAAAATACTCTGTCTCAAGCACAACGCCCCCTTCTGCTTCTGCTAAACCACTTGTTATTGCACAGCTTAAACAATCAACTTCAACTGATTTTCCATTAGATAAAGTAATTTTTCTCACAGACTCCCCCTCACTCCACTCTCAAGCTAATACAGTAACTTCTACAAAAAAAGCACTTCTCCTGCTTGAGAAGTGCACCTTTTACTTAAATGAAAAATTAGTGCGTCTCCCCACCAATTGTCTTCAAATCTTCTTTTCCATCATATGCAATAATCGCCTTTATTGTAGCGATCACACCTTTCACCATATCATTCAAACTCATCGATGCTGTGCCCGGACGCTCAGTCACTTGTTCCGGCAGAAAGGGAATATGGATAAACCCAGCCTTTACATTTGGATATTCTGAATGAGTTAAATACAAGGTTTGGTACATGATATGATTGCAGACGAAAGTACCCGCTGAATTAGATATAGATGCAGGAACACCCGCTTCCTTCATAGCTTTTACCATGGCTTTTAACGGTAATTGGGAAAAATATGCATTTTCGCCATCTGGTTGAATCTGCATGTCAATTGGCTGATTTCCTTCATTATCCGGAATACGTGCATCATCAAGATTGATAGCTACACGTTCGGGAGTCAATCTATAACGTCCACCCGCTTGGCCTATACTCAATACATAATTTGGGTTTTCTTTACGGATTGCCTCTTTCATCACTCCCGCACTTTTCCCGAAAACAGTCGGAATTTCTAACTTGATGATAGATGCACCTTCAATTCCATCAGGCAATTTTTTCACTACTTCGAGTGCGGGGTTTTTCGTCTCTCCACCAAATGGATCAAAACCTGTAACTAAAATTTTCATTCCCTCAACTCCCTATTCTTAAATGCTGTAGTCGTGAAGCATTGTTCAATATCCATCTATAGTTGTTAATAGTGTATCAGATGGGAATGGATAGTCACCATTAATAAATCATTAGGACTAAATTTCATATTTAATCTTATTTTGTTATAATGCGGCATAGACGACCTGGAAAAAGGAGATTATTGTAATAAAAAAAATAGTCATTGATGGTTTCGAACTGACTGAGGAATATAAAAATATGCTTTTAAAAGAACTAAAAGATGAAAGAGTTAAAACAGCGGACGACCTCGAAAGGTACTTTAAAGACCATTGGTATACGAAGGACAATTCTAGAAAGTGTCATTTGCTTGTAGCTAGACATCCGAAGAAGAGGAACTTTGCAATTCCGTTTGAAGGGTAATATATTAGACGCTAGTTCAGTCAACTAAATAGTCAATCACCTTAGCTTGTTCCAATATGCGTACCATCTAATATAAGTTTTAAAAGCAAACTTAAATCATCCCCGCTCTGAAATTATTCAGTAACGGGGATGTTTCATCTTTTTCACTATATCTATCCCTATTTCTTTACAGCATGAATAAAGTGAATCGTCTCAAAGGCAGATAAATAATCAGTCCTGCTTTTAAAAAATCGCTCATCGATATCATTTGGTGATAGATGTTCATAAATAAGCAACTCAAATTTTTCTAGCATATGTTCCATTTCTTGATAAGTGTAATTCGATTTCATTGGTTCTCCACTTGCTGCAGCCATTTTAACCATATTTTCAACTCTGTTAAACTCTCCCTTTTCCGTGAAGAGATTCTGGTCTGCGAAATCAAAAACAATCGAACTACCAGATGGAACATTAGCGAATATACTATTAATCAAATTTGCAGTTTCCTCTTTAGTCAAATAATAAGACACACCTAATAGACTACAGAATGTCTTTTTGTAATCGAACCCCTTATCTACTAAAGACTGGTCAGAAAACCTAGATGTAAAATCGCTGGAAACAAAACGTAGATTATTTGGTATCTCAAAGTTAGCATCTTCTATCTTTTTCTTTTTAAATGCCTGTGTAGTTGGATGATCGACTTCAAATACCTTTAATTTATTCATTAACTCTGGGTACCGAAAACAGAACGTATCTAAGCCAGCACCAAGAATAACGTACTGTTCAACTCCTAAATCCATTTCATTCAGTAATACTTTTTCACAAAAAGCAGACCGCGCCAAAGAAATTGGGGACAGCTGGACTTGTGTTATCCATTTCAAAATCTTACTTGGATCATCTTGAAATTTCTTCCCAATATCTCCGTTAAAAAAGTGGATCCCGTGAATCATATTACTACTGATAGCCTCAAACTCTTCTTCGGAAATTAACTTGTTTGCCATAAAATCATCAAAAACTTTCGGTGAATCATATTTACTATGATATACACGACTAAATGCAGTTACTAAGGAAGTCAAACTGGACTCATTTTGTTTCATACCATTTTCCTCCCATATAAAAAATAAGATTCCCCCGGCCAGGAGAATCTTATTATACACATAATTATATTAACTGTAAATTATAGCATAAATAAATAATTTTGTCAAGTTTTAGCCTCTATGCAGTTAAATAGAGTTTTCAAAAAACACATGACCTGTGCGGAGGTTGGACTCTCATCATCTAACCTAATATTAATTGAATTTTTTGTAATCCCATAGTATGATTTCTATTAAAATATAAAAAGGAGTGTTTCAAAATCAGCACAAACTTACGACCCCATCCATCTACAGAACAACAAATCCTCTATTTCTTAAACTCCAGAATCAAACTTACAGCGAAAGATCGAAACCGACTTGTTAATCTGACAAAAGGATATGAGGGAGAACTAACGTTTTACTACCTCCTGCAGGAATACCTTACGAGCAAAAGCATAAATTTATTTGATTTACGCTTAGAGTTAAATAAGAGCGAGTTTCAGATTGATAGCTTACTAGTTTTCCAGCACAAAATCTTCTTAATTGAAGTAAAGAATTTTGATGGCGACTTTGTTTACCATGACGATAGTTGGTATTCCGTTAATTTTAAGAAAGATATTCAAAACCCTATACAACAACTTAAACGATGCGAACTTTTACTTAAAGAAACCTTTCATCAACTAGGCATCCATTTTCCTATCGAATCTTTTATCATTTTTATAAATCCCACATTCACTCTATATAACGCTCCACGTAAGCAGCAAATCGTTTTCCCCGGGCAACTCCACCGTTTCCTTAATATGTTAAACAACACACCGAGTACATTAACGAAAAACCATCGTGAATTAAAGGAAGAACTCATACACCGCCATATATCCGTTTCCTCTCGTGAAATATTACCCAAATACAATTATGAGGAATTAAGAAAAGGAATTATATGTATTAATTGCGGAGGGGTTCTCGTAAAGAGGACAGTATTCAAATTAAGATGCGAAAGTTGTCAGGAAGAAGAATCCACAGATAGTGCCATATTACGTAGCGTGCACGAATTTCAAGTGCTTTTTCCAAGTAAGAAAATCACAGTAAACTCCATTTACAATTGGTGTAGCACAATTATATCAAAAGGGATAATCAGAAGAGTATTAGCTGATCATTTGGAGATAGTCTATCGAGGAAAATATTCTTATTATATTAATAATAAACTTAATTTCCACACAGAATTTCCAAATAATTATAAAGGTGTACAAAAAAAGGCCATAAATTACTTCAATAGTCTAGACTCAAAGTGAAAATACATTCATTCAACTCCTCTCTTTAGTGATTTTGTTGTCGGAATTGGATTATGCGAGAGTTTGTATTTTCTACGAGTGTAAAAGTCCCACTACAAACGCAAGAACCGCTCACGTTTGATGAAGATGCAAAAACCACATCACAATCAGACGAAAGAACATCTCACGTTCGATGAAGATGCTAAAGTTATAACGCAATCAGACGCAAGGATGGCTTACGTTCAATCAAGAAGCAAAAATTACATCACAATCGAACGCAAGAACATCTCACGTTCGATGAGGTTGCAAAAGTTATAACACAATCAGACGCAAGGATGGCTCACGTTCGATGAAGAAGCAAATATCACATCACTATCAAACGCAAGAACTGCTCACGTTCGATGAGGATGTAAAAATCACATCACTATCAAACGCAAGAACATCTCACGTTCGATGAAGATGCAAAAGTTACAACACCTTCAAATGCAAGAATGACTTGCGTTTGACGAGGATTAAAAAGTAACACAACAAACGCAAAAATCCCTCATGCATAATCAGCATGAGGGTATAAATCAATGGAATCATTCCACCAGAATTGTTATTTACACACACTTCCAACATCTCATACTATTAACTAATATCCTTCACAAACACTCCGCTCTCAGCAATCTCCCTGAGTTCATTCAAGGCTTCGATCATATGATTCATTAGTTGTTTTCCTTTAAATTCATTGTGGATATAACTTGAGATATTCAAAGTAATCGAGTTCTCACGAATCATGTAAGCTAATCCATGTCCATCGTTAACGACCGGAGCAAACATCCGGTATTTTGCATTATCATAGTTCATTCCACTTGTTGAGATAAAATCATGACGCAGTGCTAAATATCCTTCATCTTTGAAGACCTCAGGCAACTTATCTATTCCAAGTTCTGATCCAAATAAATGATACATTTGTTCAAGCCCGTATAGATGTCTTTCAACACCCTGCCCTCTTTGGCAATCTCTGATCCGCTGGGAATGAGCGTCACTTGCAAGTTACATCAGCGAGTACAGTATTTCATTTGCCGTCTCGCCACTTTCAATTGCCTCGACTAGATTCCGTTTTTCCATACTTGTAGCACGTGCACATTCTGTTCTCCCTTCACGGAAAAAGCTAACCGACACAGGTTCGTACACACTTCTCAAATAGCCGTACGTGCGGTACTGTGCCAGCTGCAATGCCATATGGAAGAAGGCATCAGGACTTATCCTCAACTTTTTAATTTTTTCTGCACCAAAGTCGGCGAAAGTTTTTGACAGCAACGAAAAATCTTTATTACGCTCTAGATAGACTTGTTCTAGTTTTTCTAATCGCTCGATAATCTCCTTTGTTAATTCCCATTCCTTCTTCACGACGCTTGGTATCTCAGAAGTGCAATCCTGTAGAGACAATTCGTTTTGAAGGCCGTTATTTATATACTTTACAACTTTATTTATCATCATGCCATCGACAGCAGAGTGTTCCATATTGAAGCCAATTCCACCGTTTTTTGTAATCACGATTTGCATCGTTTTATCAAAATATTTACTAGTAGGATGTAACATCAAGTTTTCAAGTGACTCTTCGGCTATCTCGCTTTCTTCATCTATGGAAATGATGACGAGTGCATCGGCGATAGTTTGCAGTGTTTCTTTATTCACATTAGATCGCTTAAGTTCAGTAACTATTTCAGCGGCAATATCGCGTTCCGCAGCCGTAAATATACCGACGTTAACACCTTCCACTTGTGCGGATAAAACGTTTTTCTCTATGGCTTCTGTGATGTTTTCGATGGAATAATAAACACCTTCCCGATTAGTCACCGGTACTTTATATACATGGTTCTTGTATAAAATTACAATATGATTATCCTTTTTATCAAAATCAGCTACATGGAATGCATCTCTATGTTTTTGAGGGGTTCGAACCGATCGGAATACTTTTTTAAATTGTCCCATATCAAGGGGTTGATTTCTAAAGTAGGCAGGTTCTAATTGCTCATCCATAATGCTATGGTAGAGCTCTGCGGTTAGTAAACTTAATTTCGTGGCCAATTCCGAATGGGATAATCCGTGCTTCATCTGATTTGTTTTCAATAATATATTGAAGTTGGAAGTAAGTGGCAAGGATTCCCGATGTTTTAAATACAAATCATCCCAGAAAGGTGCGAGCCAACTTCCCTCCCTACTGTTATCCCACACATGCAATTTCTTTTGAAGCTTTTCAGCCTCACCGTCTTTTTGAAAGAAATCTTCAACGATGTATTTTGTTTTCTCGTATTGTTCGCTGCTAACTAATGGCTCGATCCATTCAAGCAGCTTTGATTTAGTACTGCTTAAAGCTGGTACAGGCAATTTCGGCAGTTTTTCTTGATGTATAAATGTTTGTCTTATTTTTAATTGCTCCTTTCATTTTTTGCATAATTATGCATGAATTTTGTTAATAAGTTCTGTGGGGGAAAACATAAAAAAATCTTCCTGTTAAGAAGAATTGGGGGCAACTACTATGAAAAAAGGGCATTTCCTATATTTATTATGCTATGAAAGTGATTTTTTTTCACCTAAGAGGAGAGCAATCAATATGCCAAACTTATAACAAAAATAATAGTATACTTAAAACAATGATCCCCATGGAGACTACATAGAGTCAGTCTACACCAATCAACTTGAGGGACTAGCAAATAGATAGATAAAAGGAGAGAAAGAAATGAGCAACAAAGCTACAATATTATTTGATAATGATGCACTTCTTACAGATCATACATCACTAAAACAATTCGTCGAGAACAGTACAAACACGGTAAATACCCTATTTCATGATGGTGAATTAATTGTAGTTGTAAAACTAAAGAAAAAGCCATCAGATGAGGATTTTAGAATGGCAGCTGGAACAATCGCTCGTGAATTAAGTAAACGTAAAGTGGAATCTGCCTCAATCAGTGGAGAAAAACTAACAGCAGGATTTCAATCTTTAGAAAAAGGTTCGGTAGTGACAGCGTTTGTGGAAGGATGGAATCTAGGCTCCTATCAATTCTTGGAATACAAGTCTGGCAAAAAACCATTTAAGACAGAGTTACATGTTGACGGTGATGAAACCATTCAAGACTTTGTTGAAACAGGTAAAATCCGAGCAGCTGCTACTGCTTTTTCCCGTGATTTAATGAATGAAATTCCGAGCACGCTCAATCCTACGACTTTCCCGTCAATTTTAAAAGAATCATTTCAAGATACGGACGTGAAAATATCTGTTTATGATAAAGATGAACTTGAGAGACGCCAAATGAATGGAGTGCTGACAGTTGGTAGAGGAAGTACCCACTCCCCCGCTTTTGTTGAACTGAACTATCGCAAAGATGAATCCAAACCACTTGTCGCGCTCGTTGGAAAAGGCGTTACATTTGATACAGGTGGAATCACGCTGAAAAGAGGAAAAGATTTAAGCAGCATGCGCATGGATATGGGCGGGGCAGCTGCAGTGGCTGGTGCAATGAAATTATTGGCAGATTCAAAAGCAGACGTGAATGTTGTTGCACTTATTCCAATTGCGGAAAATATGCCGGACAGCACTTCCATTATTCCAGGAGATGTCATTACTTATAAAAACGGACTCAACGTACAAGTTGGGAACACCGATGCGGAAGGCCGCCTGATACTTGCTGATGCGCTCATCCGTGCCGGGGAACTGAACAGTGAGTATGTGATTGATATTGCTACTCTTACCGGAGCAATCGTCAATGCACTCGGTACGCAACTCGCAGGAGTGTTTGGTGATGAACAACTTGCACGTGAAATGAAGGAGATTGGCGATATCAACGGGGATTACGTTTGGCCAATGCCTCTCGTTGATGCATATGATAGTTACCTGTCAAGTGACTATGCTGACTTCAATAACACAAGCTCTAAAGCCGAAGCAGGATCGATCACTGCAGGATTATTCCTGCGCCGCTTTGTTCCGGAATCCTGTAAATGGCTTCATGTCGATATGGCTGGTGTCATGCAGAGTGCAGAAAAAGGCTACTATGCAAAATCTGCTACTGGTTTCGGAGCGAGATTGCTCGCTGATTTCACGAAACATATATCAAAGTAAGAAAACAAAGGAGCAGCAATCCCTAGGATTACTGCTCCTCTTTATGAATTCAGTTTCCTTAACTCTTCTATATTCCTCATCTTGTTATCCCAACAAGCCTGACTCAAGTTCACAGGATATTCAGCTGGATTTAATGATCGCTTGTATTCTTCCCATAGTAACTCCAGCTGTTGCTCTGCGTATGATTGAATTTCATCGACAGATGGATTTTCATACACAAGAACTCCATTTTCAAAAATGTTTTCATGTAAATCTATTGCTGTAAAGTTAGTGACAAATTTTCCAATGTACGTATGTACCGGATGGAACATATGCAGCTTGGATTCCTTATCAGGCTGTTCTGAGCTTAAAGCGATATAATCTCCCTCTGATTTGTTCGTATGATTATTGACAATACGATATACGTTTTTTAATCCTGGTGTTGTGACTTTTTCAGGACTAGAAGAGAGTTTAATGGTATCCACCATATTTCCATCTTCATCTTCAATCGCCACCATTTTGTACACGGCACCTAATGCCGGTTGATCAAAGGCTGTAATCACCTTTGTTCCGACTCCCCAAATATCGATTTTCGCTCCTTGCGCCTTCAAGTTCTGAATCGTATATTCATCAAGATCACTGGAAGCAATAATCTTTGCATCGACAAATCCTGCTTCATCCAATAATTTCCTTGCTTCTTTGGAAAGGTAAGCCAGATCTCCACTATCCAATCGAATCCCAATAAAGTTGATTTCATCACCCAATTCTTGAGCTACTTTAATCGCCGTTGGGACTCCTGATTTTAACGTATCGTATGTATCTACCAGGAAGACACAGTCTCTATGAGTTTTTGCATATTTATGGAATGCCGTATATTCATCACGATATGCTTGTACAAAAGAGTGCGCATGTGTTCCAGAAACGGGGAGACCGAATTGTTTCCCTGCCCGAACATTACTTGTGCTGGAGAATCCACCAATATAAGCGGCCCTTGTCCCCCATATGGCGGCATCAAATTCGTGGGCCCGTCTAGAACCATACTCTGCAACGACTTGCCCACCAGCAGCTTGTTTAATTCGAGATGCCTTCGTAGCGATGAGTGTTTGGTAATTCACAATATTTAACAGAGCTGTCTCAATAAGTTGCGCTTCAAGTAACGGAGCCTCAATCCGAAGAATAGGTACATTATCGAAAACAACCTCTCCTTCTCGCAACGCACGCACCGTTCCTGTAAAACGGACCGTACGTAAATAATCAAGATAGTCCTCCGAATAGCCAATCTCCTGCAAATATTCTAAATCGCTTTCAGAAAAATGATAGTTCTTAAGATAATCGATAATCCGTTCTAAACCTGCAAATATTGCATACCCGTTACCAAATGGCAGCTTCCGGAAGTACAATTCAAATACGGCTTTCTTCATATGATAACCGTCTTCCCAATATGCTTGTGCCATATTAATCTGATACAGGTCGGTGTGAAGGGCAAAACTATCATCCCTAAACTTGTTCATGACTTTTCCTCCTACTGTGTTGCCTATAAATAATCTCCATTAGATACAATATATCATTTCCACATAAAACTGGTCGCATTGTTTCACTTTACTCGCTGACCCATTTTTCAACAAAAGACCTTAAGTAAAATTGTAATCCTTTATCTGCTAATTTGGAAATAAACGCTCTCGGTCCGACTTATTCTCAAGATACATTTGACCCAACTATAGAAATGCCATTCGATATGAAGCCACCATTAACCCTCTTCCCTTAATGCTTGGATTGCTAACTGCAAATCTTTATGGATATCATCATTATTTGTATACGGCTCGTTAATCCCTAACAGCTTTTTTAGAAAGAAAACTGTACCACTACTTAAAGTTAATTCTTCTAGCCAGCTTTTTCTTCTGCTTCTTTTACCTTTATACTGAGAGTATAGAATAAACAATAAAATATCAGCCAGATCAAAAAAATCATCTTGCTTTTTTATGAGTATCTCTTCTTTATTATGGGCGTCCAATTGCTTTGCCAATCCAAAATCAATCAGATAAATTTCTTCATGATGCAAGATGATATTCGGTGGCCGGATATCGCCATGAAAAATCAGCTTATCATGTAAATAATCCAAAATATACAACAACTTTTCAACTAGCAATAAAGCATCCACTTCCGAGAATGTCCTTTTTTGAGCAAATAGCACGTCCTCTAAATTTGTCCCTCTCACTTCCTGCATGACATAATACGATTGGCTATTTATCGTAAAATAGTCAACGAGCTGAGGTATTTGGGAATGATTTATGGCCCTCATTATTTCAGTTTCAGTATGGAATCTTTCTTTTTCTTTCGTACGCCTAGCCTTACTGGGGCGCAGCTGCTTTAATACACAGTTTTTATTGCTCCCGATAACTATGCACCGATAGATTATTCCGTATCCGCCCATGCCAAGAACTTCATCAATCTTATATTTGTCATGTAGCAAGACACCTTTTTTATGGGGATAATCATAGATCCATTCTATTATTCGTTTCCATTTCAATCAAAGCACTTCCTTTGGTATGCGGGAAATGTAAATAAGAAAAATCTTGTTCTCATGCGAACAAGATTTTTTCATTTCATTTAACTGCTGCTGTACTTACGTCTTTTATAATAACCGCTTCCAGCATATCGATTATATCCTCTACTGCGTGAACTGCTATATTTTCGATACCTTCTTCGATCACTGCTACTATACTTCCGGTACCTACTTCTATCGCTACTGCTATATCTTCTATATTTTCTGCGATCACTTCTGCTGTACGATTTGCTTGATGAGAATTTCTGTATGTTTTTAATAAATTTCTTAAACACGGTAGCACCCTTTCCAATTAAACCTTCTATATATCTACAATCATATCTTCTAATACTATTATCTCGATTTATTCATTGTAATATTCCAATGAACTTTTGGCAATTTCCATCTCTTGAAGCGAAATGGACATCAATCACCGCTCTCGTTCTGTCGAATTTCCATCCAGTGATAGAACTTCCAAATAACAATAAGAAAAAATAAGTAACCAACCAGGGTGAACTCATGTTTCCAATCCTGAGAGTGTATAAATAAACCTAATCTTTCTGCGGTTTGTTCTGCTATGTATGCAAATAAGCTGCAGATGAGTAGGAAAAGAGATCGGTGGAATAGCGATAACCTTCTGGATATAAAAAGAAAAATAAAAGAGCATAAAGGCAGGATACATAGTGTAAATAGGATATGAATAGGAAATACCGCTGGCATGAATCGCTTAGGAAAAGAATACATACCAGCCCCCACAAACAAAAGATCTAAATACGTGCCTATAAGCGATGCCAAAATCATGGCAGTTAAATAGGACCTCACTCTATCTTTTCTTCGGTAGGATGGCTTCTTTTGCGAGGATGGAAAATTCGATTTTCTCCAGTGTCTTGCAGTACTCATGATAAATATCTCCATCTCCTTTAAAATTGTCCTTTATCAAATAATGGATGACTTTCCAATCCGAGTACCAGTCTCCCTTCTCTGCTTCTTCCTGCTCCATATCCTTCCACGCATTTTTTAGGATGGGACTATACAATTTTGGTGTGTTTTTTCTGATGCGGCAATCTATTATTCTTTTCTGATATGGACTCCCAGGTACAGAACCATCCACATCTTGAAATATATGAGGCCATAAGTCTTTTCTCGATCCGGTGTGTGGCTGGTCATTCGCCCACTCATAAATTTTCCTATAGAGATCTGGCTCATATAGTAAATGGTACAGTCGTTTCCCCAATAAAATTCTTTCGTGTAGAGAAGCGAATTGCTGAATCGTTTGACCGATGATTTTTATCTCGTCGCCATCTCGATATGGAAAGAGAACTTGATTCAAATCCAATAACTCTTGTAGTTTAAATTGTAACTTCTCTAGTACGGTGGATTGAAAATAAGGATTTTGGATGACCCTATTCTCTAGATAACTTTGTTCATTGACTATAAGTGCCACTGTTAAAAGGTATTTATCCTTATACCGATAAAAATAATTCCAAATTACACTCATAAAATAGGAAACATGAAAAAATGGTAAAAGGTAAAACAGATTGGTTTTTCGTTTTACGCTTTCTGCATACAGCAGTAATTGCGGATAAACATCTTGGAAAATCAGCCAATTGCCCCGCTCCAGGAAGGTAAAAAATTCCTTCTGCTCTTTCGCAGATAAAATCCTGGATAATAGGCTTCCTTTCAAGTCGGTCATGTTCCATCCACCATTTCGAGAAACCATATGACCGAGGAATGCCCAGTGAATTTCAGGGAAGCTTCGATAATAATCTAAATAAGCTTTCGTTCTTGTCACGTTATTTACATTTTTCTTCTGCGTCTCCGTCTTTACCCATTGAATGAAATGACGCTCTGTTTCGTTTAATTGAAATTTATGCAATTTAGGACGTGGCTTCTTCATCAATTCCTTTTTCAAAGTCAATAATTCCGGGGACATTATTTTACTTTCCACTTTCTTCTTCAAACATGGAAGGATGAAGCATCACCTCCTCTACTTACCATATTATGGAGGTGTTTTGAAATAAATGATGAAAAGTTATTCGGAATGTTTAAGTCGGCACTGGAATAAAATGATATAGCTATTTGGAGGTGTGTACATGAAAAGTAAAATAACAGATGTGATGGATCAGATGATTTCAGAATTAAGAAGTGATCAAACCTCGGATGGCTCTTGGGATTATCCTTTTGAAACTGGAATTTCCACAGATGCTTATATGATTATTTTACTGCGCACATTAGAAATACATGACGAAAAGCTTATTCAAGATTTAGTCAAGCGGATACTAAGCAGGCAGGAGAAAAATGGGGCGTGGAAACTTTTCCACGATGAAAAGGACGGAAATGTCACGGCGACTGTCGAAGCGTATTATGCACTTTTATATTCTGGTTACCGTAAAGAACAAGATAAAGAAATGATTAATGCACGAAAGCGAATCTTAGAGTGGGGCGGATTAGAAAAGATTCATATGATGGCGAAAATCATGCTCTGCTTAACTGGACAATATAAATGGCCTGCATATTTTCCGATACCAGTAGAATTTATTCTTTTGCCTCTATCATTCCCAATCAACTTTTATGACTTTTCTGTTTACGGAAGAACAAATATGGCACCATTATTAATCTTGGCTGATCAAAAGTTCACGGTTAAAACGGATAAGAGCCCTGATTTATCAAATTTGTCCCTTTCAAGGGACAAACAGGATGAATTCTTTATCCATCGTTCTGATGATTGGCGTTCCTTATCTTCTTTTATCCATCAAGGAATAAAAAGTATCATCGGGCTCCCCGCATACATTCATTCTCTCGCGATTAAACAAACGGAAAAATATATGCTTGACCGAATTGAACCTGATGGGACTCTTTACAATTACTTTAGTTCTACCTTTCTTATGATCTTTTCGCTATTAGCTCTTGGTTACCCAAAAAACCATTCTATTATCAGAGAAGCTGTCGCTGGTTTGAAAAACATGGCTTGTCAGATTAATGGTCATACACATATGCAATATACAACTGCAAATGTGTGGAATACATCGTTATTTAGTTACGCGCTGCAACGTGCCGGTGTTTCATGGGATGACCCGATGATAAAACACGCTAATGACTACTTACTCTCCCGACAGCATTATCTATACGGTGACTGGAGCATTCATAATCCCAAGAGTACCCCTGGAGGATGGGGATTTTCTGATGAAAACACAATGAACCCGGATATGGATGATACAACTGCAACACTAAGGTCCATTACAAACTTGGTATCAAATGATTCCGTTTACCGGCAGGCTTGGGATAGAGGAATCAAGTGGACGCTATCCATGCAGAATGATGATGGCGGCTGGGCTGCGTTTGAGAAGAATGTAGATAAAAAGATTGTTAGTCTTATTCCGATTGAAGGAGCGAAATATTTATTAGCTGATCCCTCTTCTGCAGATTTGACAGGAAGGACGTTGGAGTATTTCGGAGAGTTCACAAACATGGCGAAACAACATAACGCAATAAAAAAAGCTATGAATTGGTTAATAAAGAATCAGGAAAAGGATGGTTCTTGGTATGGACGATGGGGGATTTGCTATATTTACGGAACCTGGGCTGCCGTTACCGGTTTGATTGCGACTGGCGTCCAGCCCACACATGGGGCCATTCAAAAGGCAGTAAAATGGCTCAATACAATTCAAAATCAAGATGGAGGTTGGGGAGAATCTTGCTACAGCGATATCAACCAGACGTATACCCCACTCGGAACGAGTACAATAACCGACACGGCCTGGGCATTGGATACCCTCATTTCTACCTCCGAAGCACCAACACCGGAAATTCAAGCAGGCATAAAATTTTTATTAGATCACTCTGACAAAAAGGACTGGACCAGCTCCTATCCAAAAGGTCAAGGAATGGCAGGAGGTTTTTACATCCATTATCACAGCTACCGATATATTTTCCCTTTGTTAACTTTGAGTCATTATCAGAATAAATATTTATAATGCAAAGAAGTCTCTCCTTCAATTGTTACACTACATGCACCTTGATTAACTTCTCTGCAGCCAGTAATGAGAAACAATTCTATACTACCGGCTGCAGAAAACCTAACAGATTAAACCATAAACATTCGACCTTACATTTACTTTTTGTAATTAATGATTAAACTAAATAATTATGTCCTCAGCCGAACATTCACCGTTCATATAGGCTTCAGGCGTCAAATCTAATTCAACACCTCTTCTTAGCTGATTTATGAAATCATCTCTAGTAATGTTGCCATATTCAAGTTTTAAAAATGGGTTGTCTCCAGAAAGTTCTCCAAAAAAACTCCAGTTAGATCTATCTCCACCTAAATACTTAATGAGTGTACGCTCTACTTCCGTAATAGATTTAATTAAAATGCCTGGGCCACCTCCCTCTTCACCCTCCAAAATGGTCACAGCTTTTATAATTTCTTTTTCCTTTGCGTATAATTCTTCCAATATTGTAACTAAATCACCTGTAATATCGTTCATCTTTTCACCCTTCCATCTAATATGATCGACCAGGATCACTCAGTTCATTTTATTTTTCCGGATTGAGACTTAATTCTTAATTTACTCTAATGCTTCAACGCTTCTCTTCTCGTCAAATAAATCAATAATACAATCATAATCACCGTCTGTGCCAAAAAGATGACGGCATCCCAATATGCCGCGTCATTTCCCGGACTTTGTATATTGGAGAAAATAGTGGCGTACGCGTAATAGATCTGTGGCAATATGTATACCGCTGCAAGGAGTAATGTTAATAGAACTCCTATAATATAAAACACACTATACAAACGAACAATCCTAAAATCATTACCAAAATCCTGTGGGTCACTCTTCTCTGGCCGCCTACTTCTATTAAACAAAGAACGTAAATATTCTTTACCGCTCTCTATCAAGTTATAATATCCTGTTGTATTTTCCACGACGTAATAAACATCCGTCTTCATATAAAAACAACATTGGTAAATTGTTTTGATGAAGATGTCCAATACAACGATACCAAGAACTCCCGCAAAAAATGTGTCTGGAAATAGAAACATTACACCGAATGAAAGAAAAAGGATGACCTGCTCGAAAGCCATTCCTGCAAAATACAAGACATTACGTTCTTTCGGGTCAAGCTTCCACGCTTGGGTCAGATCCGTTTCAAAAACTATCAGAATCAGCCGAGTCCCAATACTGAGCTGGGCAGGTAATTGATGTGAACGGATTGCAAAAATATGACCGAATTCATGAATGAGAATCAATACTAAAGAAAGAAATAAATAGGTAATCATATTGAGCATCATGGAGTCAAATAGGAATATATCCTTATAATGAGGAATGAATGCTGGATTCAAGATGAGAATCAATATATTACATAATAATAAAAGCAAATAAACTTTATTCATGACCCGATTAAAGAGAAGACGGCCAACCCATGATGGAATCCATAAAAATCCGCCTGCTTTCGGACCCTGTGTCTCCTTTTGAACGTGTACCCCATCGATTTCCTGAACAAGACCGAGCTCAACCAGCTGCTCAACAAATTCAACCATGTCTACTTCTTCCTCAGGATACTTGCTCTTCAACACCTTCTCGATCTCGTCTAATCCTTCTCCCATTTCTATTCGTCTAATCGCTTCAACCGTGATCTCTGTCATTTCGAAAAAGTCACCAGATATCTGCTCTTCTACGATGAAATTCTTTTTTTCTTTCTTAATGGATAATTCATATAGTGTAATTTGGGATTGTAAGGATATTTTCAACGGACATCCTCCTTTAAAACTTAAAAATAGGATGCTAAAAATCTAGCACCCTACCTATGTCCTACCTATGTACTTACTTAACCTTTTGGAATATACCAGCACCACCAGCAAGTAGCTTTGATTTTATTTAGCTTGTGGATTTTCATTTATCTGACCTCCTCTAGCTTCACTATATTTTTTAGAAATTTGCACCCACTCTGAGTATATTTGCTTAAATATATTAATTAGTTGTGGATCGAACTGACTTCCTTCCCCGGCAAGGATGCGTTTATACGCCTCCTTAAAAGGAAGTGCCGGACGATACGAACGTGAAGAAGTCATCGCATCAAATGCATCTGCAACCGCCGTTATTCTAGCAGACAATGGAATGTTTTCTCTGGCCAATCCATCTGGATAGCCTTTTCCATCCCATCTTTCATGGTGATGATAGATAACATCTAAATTATCAGCGATTCCTTCCACTTCTCGAATGGCCTCCGCTCCAACTACAGGGTGCGTCTTAATGATAGCATATTCTTCATCTGTTAATCTACCATTCTTTGCCAATATAGAATCTGGTATATTAGCCTTTCCTATATCATGTAATAAACAGGCATAATAAAAGCTCGTTAATTCAGATTTCTTAAATTTCCCTGTCGCTTTTGCCAAACTCATCGCATAGTCAGCAACTCGCTCACTATGCCCACGGGTATATGGGTCTTTTAGCTCTAAAGTAGCAATAACTCCCCGTACTACTCCTTCCATTTGTTCACTGTAAGATTGTTTTAGTGCTTCAATATATTTCAAAAAGCGATGAAGAAGAAGGTACGCAATAAATGATAAGACAATGATTAATATCACTGGAAAGACAACATTTAGAGACTGCAGGAATACTCCTACCAAAATATATTTGAGAGTGATACTGATTGAAGCTATCGTGGTAAATCTCCTATTCACAAAAATAGGTGAAAACAAGATAATGACTACTTCCACAAAGTTTCCACTGCTGAAAGTCTCTGGACTATCTTTATAATACAATATATCTGATACAAGATTGATAGAAACATAGGTAAAGAGCAGAATATATTTCACCATTTCTGTTCTACCGTTTTTAACTAAATAGATAGATAATGGGATGAGGGAAACAGTAACAATATATCTAACATACATAAAGTAATACCATAATGAACTTATCGTATCATTATTGTACCAAGGAAATCTTGGAAATAAATAATAATAGAACATATCATAAATAAAAAACACAATAAAAAATAACCATAAAAACAAAACAGTTGAACGTTTTTCTTCTTGTAATAAATTATTCATCGTTTAACCTCACAATATTAACAATCTATGGACATGTCTGCGTTTCCCCTACGAAGACTTCTTTCCACGTTTGACTTCGTACATTCTTTCATCCGCGATAGTGATCAACTGGTACAAATTTTTGGTGTCTTCCGGGAACAAAGAATAGCCAACTGATAGTGTAATATAGATATTCTCTTCCTTTACATACCGACGACTACAGATCGTCTTTATTGTATCGTTTAAATCGTTAATAAATTTCTCCGTAGCTGCTTTATCTCGATTAACTAATAATAACAGAAATTCATCCCCGCCCCACCGGATGAGAATATCCTCTTTACGAGTAATCCTTTTAACGATACGGGTTATTTCTTTAAGCACATAATCACCATAATCATGTCCATAGCTGTCATTAATGGCCTTGAATTCATCGATATCAAACGTGATAATTCCTACTGGCTGTTTGCGTTTCTCCGCACGACGAAACTTCTTTTCAAGTACAGCATAAGCATACCTGTATTTTGCAAGCAAAAAGTTTAGAAGAATGCAATGAAAAGTTTAGAACTTTGCCAGCCCTTATTTTCTTTATAATTAACTATTCGATAAAGCGTATTTCACGC
>NZ_JBHUDE010000139.1:0-19910 GCF_042678205.1 Oceanobacillus luteolus | reverse complement strand
GTGGATGGGAGTCTATTTTCATTGTAAAAATCACCAGAAAATATATCACTTTAACCAAAATAAAAAGCTTGCAGAGAAAAAACACCTACTTTCTCTACAAGCTGAAAAGCCGCGTATGCGGCTTTTTAACTATGCTGTCCACTATCCACTGCAGGATTTTTTATTAACCATCTACAAACATGGGCACCACCCGTAATCAATGCTTCCGGCTTTACCTGACTATGTTCAAAGATATGATTATACATTATTTTTTCATTCTTACAAACTTGACGGTAATGTCTGGCAATATTGGCTATCGGACAGTTATAATTTATTAAAAAGTAGTCACCTTCAGGAGTCCTTTCCACTTCCAACATATAACCCGCTTGATTTTGCACTTCGACCAATGTATTTACTTTTTCATCAAAGTCCTTGCCATCCAACTCTGCCAGCAGTTTGGTTTCCTCACGTTCCATTCGTTTAAATAATAGCTGCTTTACAGTTTCCGGTCCGTGAAGCTCTTCAAGATCCTCCAGTAATTCAACCGGTAATTGTTCATATTGATTTGGGAATATTCCATGTCCCTTATCCGTTAACTCATATGTATAGTACGGCCGGCCAATTTCCTGCTTATGGGCTTTCCTCTTAATTAACTTTTGCTTTTCAAGTTCGTGTAAATGCTTGCGAATCGCCGGCTCTGATATAGTGAAGAAATCCATCAAGCCATCGATGGTGATTGCTTTATTTTTTTTCAAAATCATTAAGAGCTTCTCTTTCGTGGTTTTCTTTTTCATGATTATCACCTTTTTACTCTTTTAAGAAAGCATTTGCCACTCCAAGCTCATTCTTTAAGTATGTTCTAATATATGTACTAAATTCCTTTAACGCCGGGGTACTCTTCAGTAATGTATTTGCGATTTTCTGTTGGTCCACATTTACATAATCCGTTACGATATCTTTCCTTAATTCTATGAATGATTTATAAATTGCTTCCTCTTCTTCCGGTATCACTTTCTCATCAATAAGGATATCGATAATGTCTTCATAACTTCCCGGATCACGCATAATAAATCCATCAATCATCATATTTCCTACATCGAGGGTTGATTCAATTAAGATGTGAACGATTCTTTCCCGAGCAAGATACTCAACCGGTGCAGAAAAATTGTTTTCATCCAACAATACAAGTAATTCATCCATATATGTTAAAATCTCTTCAATTTTATTACGATCAACAAAATACATGACATGCCCCTCCCATAGTTGTGCTCCCTCTTATCATATCACATAAAGTATGAATTTACAGGAAAAAATGCTATAGTTAAAGTAGATAGAGACACTTGTTAAAGGGGGGCTCAAAAATAAATACATCGATATTAGATATGGATGCTACTGCTCTTGCTGAAAAGTTAAGAAATGGGAAGTTGACTAGTATAGAAGCCGTAACCACCTACATCGAACACATCCAAAAAACAAACCCTCAGATTAATGCACTAGTAGAAGATCGGTTTGAAGAAGCAACTGCCGAAGCTTTACAATTTGACGAAAATCAAAGGAATGGAAAAAAGCAAAACGGTAAACTTGCAGGAGTACCGATCAGTGTAAAAGAAGCCTTTAACGTTGCAAATATGAAAACAACCGGTGGATTGGAACATCGACAAGATTTAATTGCTAGGGACCATGCGGAAGTCATTCAAAAGCTTCGTGATGAAGGCGCTATTATTTTAGGTAAGACGAACACCCCTGCTCTCTCCTATTGTCAGGAAACAGATAATAAGCTATATGGGCGAACGAACAATCCATGGAATCTCAACAAGTCTGCAGGAGGATCAAGCGGAGGTGAAGGTGCCTTACTAGCCGTTGGAGGAGCATCGGTTGGTATCGCTTCTGATATCGGTGGTTCCATTCGTATCCCTTCCCACTTTAATGGCGTTGTAGGCTTTAAACCAGGAATGTACAAAGTTTCTTCCGTTGGACATTATCCGGAAATTACACAACCACTTCAAGAAAGAATGTTAGGAATCGGACCAATGGGGAAATCAGTACGAGATATGGAGTTGGTTTATCGGATCATTTCAGATTCCAGTCCGAAGACAGTCTTCTTAAAAGAATATAAAATCGAACTAATATCAGAACAAGTAAACTATCCATTAGCTGATAGCACAAAAAATATGATGCGGGCAATTGAAGACTTTTTAGATCAACTCATTTATACGAAACGTGGAGTTCCACCATTATTTGACGAGACTGCTCTACTTTGGCAGGAGATCATGTCCATTGACGGAAGTGCAAAAATTGAACAAGAAGCATTCAGTCATGACCGGTCCCCTGTGTTCCGTTCGTATATGCGAGAACGAATTACAAAAAATAGTAAAGTTCATCCATATCTTTCTTGGGCAATATTAGGTTCCAAAATGTTTAAGCCGTCAAGACGACGAATAAATGAAATTAAAGAAACCATTAATCGTGGCGATGAATGGTTGGATGACTATTTAAGTAACCGTTTGCTTATTTTACCTGTATACCATACGACCGCTCCTGCTCACGGTCAGGTTTTCAAAGAGATATTCTCAATCCGCAAGACGTTTTTACAATTTATGCCTTATGTCGCCTATGCAAATGTTTGGGGGTTGCCGGCATTGACTTTACCAGTCGGCAGAGATGAAAATGGGATGCCGATCAGTATCCAAATCATCAGCTCAACAGGAAATGAAAATGCCATTTTCCGCCTCGGCTCGATTATCGAGAGGAAATTCCACGGCTACAATCGCTGTAAAAGATTAGATTAACCTTAAACTTCCAAATTAATTTTGACATGAGAAACTCCTTTCTGACAAAAGCTACAGTCAGAAAGGAGCTTTTTCTATGAGAGAAGAAAAGAGAAAATATTACGATATGATAAGCAGCAGAAGAATGAAAAATCAACTCATTCCAGAGGAATTTCCTGAAGGGGCATATGGCTCAGCCATTAATGAAGCAGTACCAGTGGAGGGGAAATCCACCCCTTGGGAAGAAGGTCAATATCGGGAAAGCGCATATGTTTTTCCTCATAAGTCGCAGCATGACGATCTCCCTAGACAGGCCGACGGTGCCCATCCTATTCATGATGAAAAAAATAAAACGTAGCCGTTTAATTTTATGAACGGCTATGTTTTATTTTGTGATTTTCTTCAAGACAAAATAAGCGCACCCAAAGTTACAATGCTCTAAAATATAATCTTGAACTGTGCTTATTTTAGAATCGATAGGTGCCTTGGAGTTTCTGTCATGATAAAAACCTTTCATCCGTAGTTGGTCATAACCCCAATCACCAACAATATAATCGTACTTCGCAAGAATATCCGCATATCTTTCTTTAATTGCTTCTTCTTGAAAACCGTCCTTGACGTTTTCAATCAGTTCATAATGTTTTCCGTTCAATTCGAACAAGTCGCCACCCCCATTGCCTTCCATTAGTTTACCATATGAATGAAAGAAGTGAAATATTTCTATGTATGATTTCTTTCCATTAACCCACACTAAAGCACAAAAGGGGTTGAAGGAGGAAAAATATGAAGAAGTTCATATATTCAGTTGTATCGGTATGTTTATTAATGTTAAGTATTGGTTGCCAACAATTACAAAGTACAGACGATGAGCAACTGGAAATACTGAATCCAAATGATCATAATGGGTCGCAAGATGAAGGACGAAGCACGAAGCTTGGCTATGTAAGGTATACAAAGGAAGAATACAGTGTAGATCAAAATAATGAAGAATATACCATCGACCGTGAAGAAACAGCCAATATGATAACAAAGACAATACTTCAAACAGGTGATTTTAATGAAGTAGCCACACTTGTCACCGATGAGGAAGTTATCATCGCCTTTGATAAAAACCCTGACTTGAATGAAAATGAAGCAGCAGATATCGCGAAAAAAACCGCTCGTTCCATTTTGCCAAGTTTCTATGAAGTATATACAACATCAAATCCTTACCATATGGATGAAATCCATAGTTTACATTTAGAAACTACAAATGATAAGGAGAACCACAAAGTTATCGAGCGATTAATAAACGGAATTGCAGAGGAAAACCATGATCCAAAACGGAGGTGATCTTCTTGCTCCCCAAGCAAATATCCTTGTTTAGTTTCGCATTCCTTTTATTTTGGTTAAGTTCCTCTTATGTCTTCGCTGAGAATGAAGATTCTGTTTATAAGGAGCGAAAAGCATTATTTCAAAAGATGGAAGCACTCTCGCAGATTCCTTGGTACTATTTTGCAGCAATTGATAACTATGAACGTAACAAAAAACCTTCGAGCGAGGAAGAACAAGTAATCTCCGTTGAATTTGATGAAGACAGTTGGTATGGTATCGGTAACTATACACAGAATGCCGATATTCATATCATCAAACTTTTCGATGGAATAGGACAAGATGGAAATGGAGACGGAATTGCAAGCCTTGACGAAGATGAAGATATTATGTACACACTAGCCATGCTACTGCTCGATGAAGGACCTACAAGTGATGATATTAAAGTGGCACTCTGGAAGCATTATAAACGGGACTTAACAGTAAAATCAATTATGAATACTGCACGAGTATTTGAGAAGTTCAATGAGATAAATTTGACTAATCGAGATTTCCCTGTGGATATCAACTACAACTACAGTTACCGGAATACTTGGGGAGATAGAAGAGGCTACGGCGGACTGAGAATCCATGAAGGTACGGATATTTTTGCGGACTATGGGACACCAATCAAATCAACCACCTATGGTGTTGTGGAAATGATGGGTTGGAATCGGTTTGGAGGCTGGCGTATCGGGATCCGTGATATCTACAATATTTATCATTATTACGCCCATATGAGTGGTTTTAATGAAGACATCAAGGTCGGAACCATCGTACAACCAGGCGATATACTCGGTAGTGTCGGTTCAAGCGGTTACGGTCCTCCAGGTACGTCCGGCAAATTCCCTCCACATCTCCATTATGGAATGTACAAAGATGATGGATATAAGGAATGGTCTTTTGATCCTTACCCATATCTAAGGAAATGGGAAAGGATGGCAAGAAATAATCGTTAAAGAACCAGCGGGAGTGATCCCACTGGTTTTTTATTAATTTGTATCCTTTTGTTTTCTGAACGCATTCCAAATACTTGCTGCTAAACCACCCCAAAGAATGACCATTCCAATAATCATGACTACAATCGATGAAGCACTCATTATTTAGCCTCCCTCTCGTCTAGGTAATCTACGTTTTCATCTACATTTGCTTTCCATTTTGTCATGGACATGAGAATACCTATAAGTAAAGCTAATCCAGCCACGGTCCAACCACCAAATAGAATAAACGTGTCAGAGTATCCTTCATAGTTTTCTGTAAGATTTTGTTTAAATAAACCAATCATCATATATCCCATTACAATAGGTGTAATCAAACCTAAACTAATGGTCCACCATGATCCAAGTCGTATGTCGGAGATTGGATTTGCATGATCTTTAAGCCCTTTAAGTTCGCGTAAAATCCAAGCAATTAATATAACTTCAACCAATCCAATGAAAGCGACTCCAAATTGATTAATGAAATAATCCACTACATCAAGGAAAAATAGTCCTCCCTGTGTCGCAAACAATAAGGAGATAATTGCGGCAACTCCTCCTCCAAATAGTACCGATTTTCCTCGTGACAAATTAAACTTATCAACCATTCCTGCCACATATGTCTCGGTAATGGATATTAATGAAGTT
Source organism: Oceanobacillus luteolus (assembly GCF_042678205.1). Classification (NCBI taxonomy): domain Bacteria; kingdom Bacillati; phylum Bacillota; class Bacilli; order Caryophanales; family Bacillaceae; genus Oceanobacillus; species Oceanobacillus luteolus. The sequence goes on along the minus strand of NZ_JBHUDE010000139.1, from coordinate 14,188 downwards.
AGACCTGCTAAAGTTAGGGACAAGAAGAATAACAATCCAAATAGCTCCTTCATGGCCGGGAACTCGTTGATGATTGCAGGGAATGCTACAAATGCAAGACCAACTCCCCCACTAACCACTTCATCAATCGGCACATTAGCTTGTGTGGCCATGAAACCTAAAATTCCAAATACTCCAATACCAGCCAGTAGTTCAAATCCTGAGTTTCCAAAGCCGACGATAAAGGCGTTATTCGTAATATCTGATTTTCGTGACAAATAACTGGAATACGTAATCATAATGGCAAATGCTATGGAAAGACTGAAGAAAATTTGACCGTAAGCTGCAATCCAAACTTCAGGTGACAATATTTGACTAAAATCTGGCTTGAAGAATGCATCCAAACCACTTAACGCTCCTGGTAGAGTAACTGCACGTACTACAATTATGAGAAAGATGATCACTAATGCAGGGATGAAAATACGGTTTGCCAATTCAATTCCTTTACTAACCCCACGATATAGAATAAATAATACAATTGCCCAAACTAGAATTAGCGGGAATAAAACTCCTGGAACCATACTTCCTACTTGGCCCGGAACTTCAGCCAATTTCAAATAATCGCCAAACAAAAATCCTTCTGTGTCTGAACCCCATGCAAGCGATAAAGAGAAATAAGCATAAGAAATTGCCCAGGCGATAATGACGGAATAGTAGGTGGAAATGACGAAAGCTACTAGAACTCCCCACCAACCGATGAATTCAGTTTTCTTATTCATCCTTCTAAAAGTTAATGGTGCAGACCCGCGATACTTATGTCCCATCGTAAACTCCATGATAAGTATTGGTATTCCGGCGGTCAATAGTGCAAATAAATACGGGATAAAAAATGCTCCTCCACCATTCTCATAAGCCACTGCAGGGAATCGCCATATATTCCCCAGACCTATTGCTGAACCGACAGCTGCTAAAATAAACCCCGCCCTTGTTCCCCATTGAGAACGTGTTTCCATAGTAATACCTCCCTTTTCGGCCCCTTCATACAAAATACACGAAGGAATCTTTTAATTATTATATCTTTTCAGATATTTATGCTTGTATTATATAATTTATCATCGATATAGTCAAAGAATATTTAATATCTATAAATTATTCTGAAATATTATGTAAGTTTCTAACAAAGTTAAACAGTATTATGACTGCTTAAAATGCAAAAAAACGTACTTTTCTTAGTTAAAGAAAAGTACGTTTTGTATTAAGCATTTTTTGTATTTCTGCTATGAATCACAAACCCAATTACTAAAACGATAACGAGTGTAATTATCAATGGTAAGATTGTCATTTCAAGTAATCCCATGAGTAAGTACCCAACAATGGACACAACAGCTGCAATTATTGCATAAGGAAGCTGTGTCAATACGTGATCGATGTGATTTGCACCTGCTCCGGTCGCTGAAAGAATGGTGGTATCTGAAATTGGTGAACAATGATCCCCAAACACAGCTCCAGCCAATACAGCAGCCAAAGTAGGTAATAGTAAGTTAATATCAATCACTGCAGAAACTTCAGCCCCGATTGCAAGCATAATTGTAAATGTACCCCACGATGTTCCAGTTGCAAGAGCCATAATTCCCGAAATAACAAAGAATAATACTGGTAGAAATACACCGCTGATATTTGCATTATTAAGTAACTGGGCTAAATAAGTCCCCGTTTCCAATGATGAGATAATTGATCCAATCATCCATGCCAAGATGAGTATATAAATTGCCGGAAGCATGGATTTCATACCTTGGATAAAAATATTCATTACACTTGCTTTAGGAGCACTATGAATCATATGGAGAATGAGTGCAAACAGAACAGATATTGCTCCACCTATGAATAAGGACAAGTTGACATCCGTGTTTGCAAACATAGAAAGGATTGTCACTTCACCCTCCGAAGCTCGAGCTCCTGTAACTAGCATAGCAGTTACAGTTGCTAAGACAAGAACAAGGATCGGCAAAATTAAATGGTATACTTTTCCTTTAGGATGAGCTTCAATAGTGTCACCTAAATCACCAGGAACTTTACTGTTTTCCGGATCAATCAATTCCCCAGTTTTCTGAGCACGCTCTTCATGAATTCGCATCGGTCCGATATCAACTTTTAAATATGCTACAAGAAACACAAGCAAGATTGCAGATATTGCATATAGATTCATTGGAATCATCCGAATAAATCCTTCAATTGGTTGGATGTCTGTAATTCCATTCGCTACAAAAATCGAACCCAATAAACCAATAATAAATGCTCCCCAGCTTGAGATTGGTGAAAGGACTGTGATAGGTGCTGCCGTCGAGTCGATTATATATGCCAGTTTAGCGCGAGAGATTTTTTGACGATCAGTAACAGGTCTAGCTATTTGACCTACCGCCAAACTCGCAAAGTAATCATCGATAAAAATAATTATACCTAGTATGGCTGTCATGATTTTTGCACCAGCACGGGTTTTCACCCTTTTAAGCATCCAGTTTCCAAAAGCTCTGCTTCCACCAGATCCTTGGAGAAACGCTGTCATAACCCCTAACAATAGCAGGAAGGAAATTAACAAAATGTTTCCTAGATTGAGCTCTCCTTCAGATACAAATATTTCGTAAAAAACTCCCCAAACTTCTTGTATAGATCCTAGAATGTTAAAGTTATGAATAAATAATGCACCAAGTACAATTCCGACTCCAAGTGAAAGTAAGACCCTTTTTGTAACTATTACTAATACAAGCATTACCAGTGCAGGTATTATAGAAAAAAATGTACCTACCATTTCGATTTCCCCCATTTATTTTTTTAGAAGCATAGAGTACTTTTGAACGAACGGAAGGTACATAGTCAAATAAAAAACAATGACAGAAAATAACCATCATTGTTTATATGTAACAATATACGTTATCTCCATTTCGATCAGTAGTTCTCCATGCCATGTTTCAGCATGACAGTAAGCCTCTTATTCAAAGACATACCAGCAAATAATAAGATGACGCTTATTACGCTTCGGCAAATAATCCTTTTACTAACCATCATCGTTGTCATTCTCCTGTTAGTTACTCATATTACCTGCACCTCTACCTCACCGATCGGATAAGGCTGCTATTAAGTTCTGAAACCACTATACTAAATTATTACTCATTCTGCAAGTCCGTCTGAATATCCTCTTTCGGAACAGCAATGGATGGAGGTGTTCCACCACCATAAAAATCAGGTACTTCGCCCATCAATGCAGCCCCATCTATATAGATTTGGGAAGTCACCGTCGTTAAATCGGAAGAAAATGGAACAATCACTTGCACATCAGCTTCAACATTTAAATAAAAAGAAATCCAAAGACCGTTAATACCAAATTCCATTTGCTCCCAAGTAATATTTGTCCGAACGGTACCAATTATTTCTAAATTGATTGGAATTCTAGGACCGAGGTTTGCAAGCACCGTGTTCCCTGTCACTTGACCAAGTGGAATTTCGACTAAAGTAGGGTCTTCATAAAGTCGTTCCTCTATCCCATTCGTGTAATCATACCTGTCTTCTTCGTCATGTAAAATCGGATCACCATGATTTAATCGATTAAAATACTCCTCAATTCGTTGGGTTGCATGCCGATTAATTTCACTAAGTGCATCTGACTTTGGTGAATAGGTGGCAACTTTCCCATTATTATCATATTCAATCGTTGCTATGTCCGTAAAATCATAGTCTTCAGTAAAGCTGACCGCACGATTGATGGCTCGAGTGGCAAATTCGTTCGTTTTTTCTTTGGCAATGTCCATTAACGTGGGCTTTATTCCCCTATCGATCAATGCGATACTGCCAAGAACCGCGATTGTAAATATAACGATTGTCAACAATAGAATCAATTGCGTTGGAGGTGAACTAAATTTCTTTGGGTATCTTCTTTTACGCATGCTACAACCCCCTTATGTCATATTTATGCACATATTTAGGGAGATAGACTAGCACAAAAATAGATGTGTTCCGCCAGCTCAGGTTTACGACTTCAGCTCTCTTCATCCAGTACGTAATCTCACACGGACTATTTCTTCCTTTTGATATTGGGTGTTCTTCATCGATAGAAACTAAAAAAGTCTATTCCCTGAAGTGAAATCCTTCAGGGAATAGACTTAAGAAATGAGTAGAAGTGCTTCCCTTCCTGTTATTCCTTCTTTCCAACCATATTCTCTTGAAGCATCTGTAACTTTCTCTAATGGAGCATCAAGTAACTGTTCAATCGTCCGTACACCTACAGCTCTTCCTGCAACCACTTTTCTTTCTTGCAATTTAGGGATTTCGTTGAAAATATCTACGTCCAAAGCTGCACACATAATGTAACCAACTTCATTTGATACCGTCAGAAGAGTAGTTTTTGGCAGTTCTACACTTACTGCAGTGAACTGCATCCCTTCAATCTCGATTGGATTAACAGTAATCATCTAAGAAGGCCTCCTTTATATACATAATTAAGTTATGCAATAATGGACCTTCTTGTCACTGATACATCTGTCTTAAACGATTATTATTACCAGAAGCAATAAGACACAAATTCAATGAGTTATTACCGCTGCAACGCTTTTCTTTTCAATGTTTCCAACAATAGATCTCTCAAGAACTCTGGCAGGAAATAATCTTTCTTCTCTGATTTCGCTATCTCTGGTAGCAGGCGTCCGAATGTAAAAGTATCTGCTGTCGCGATTCGATATGCTTTTTGTTTATCCACAGGGGTCCCATCTGAAAAAGTCACTTCCGTTACCGCCTCTGTGCCGTCAGGATTAGTCCTTATATTAATGGAAAGTCCGGAGAATAGCATTCTCCCTATCACTTCTCCTCTGAATCCAAATCCCTTCAGCTCAAACTCCATAAAATCTCTTTTTAGCGAGGCACGAATAACTTCAATCAATTCGTCACCTTTTAGTTGGACAACGACAGGATTAATTGGGTGAGGACATATCCGGTGAACATCCCCATACGTAATGGGACCCTTTGGCAATGCACCAAGCAGTAAGCCAGCATTTAATAAAGCAGCGTCAGCATCTGTCCACATTCTGATTGTATCTGTCAATTCTTGCATAATCGGGGTATCTTTATACCATTCCACATCTAGTGGCTCCTCGAGTACGACTACTTCTTTCTCTAATAATAAGTCCGCTTTCTCTTGAAGCTCCTCCAGCAAAACTGCCGTTCCCTGATCAACTGGATGATCAGATACATTCGTAGCGTACGCCTCTTTCGTCGATATTTGTTCAGATTCATGATCATAGGTTAAAATTACTTCTCCTACATATACACAGTGCTTTCCCGCTGCAGTAATCAGGCAATTATTTACATATTCTCCTGTTCGTAGCAGATGATGTGTATGTCCTCCGATAATAACATCTATTTCCGAAAACCTCCTGGCAATCTCTTGATCTTCACTAAGTCCTAAATGAGATAGCAGGATAATAATATCGGTTTTCTCGCTTAATTCAAGCAAATTCGTTTCCAGTTCATCATAAGGTGAGGTTACAGTCCAACCCAACGGGTCATAAAAAGCTGTAAACGGCGCTGTCAATCCAATGAAACCGAGACGAACTCCCGAATCTGTCTCAAATATGTTCGTATCAACCAACCATTTTGGAGGTTGGCCTGATTTTGGCTGTAGATTAGCACAAACCACTGGATAATCAGCTTCATCATAAAGATGGTATAAATCATCATGAGCAAGAGTGATACCTTCATTATTGCCGATTGTCACGACATCATAGCCGACTTCGTTCATTAATTCCACATTCGCTTTTCCCATTGTAGCCTCTGAAATGGGATCGACCCGGTCCATATGATCACCAGCATCAACTATATAATGGACCTCCCCTTTAGAGCTGCGGATTCTTTTCTTTTCCTTCAAATAACCAGCTGTACGGGGCCATTGTGTAAAATTACTGTGTAAATCATTCGTATAGTATATATAAATATTTTCTTTCATGAATCTTGCTCCTTAGCCTAATCCTTGAATGATCATACGAATTCCAATAAATATCAATAACAGTCGAAGTATCCATTCCAATGTTTTGCTGGACAGCATTTGATTCACTTTAGCACCAAGCTTTCCACCTACCCAAGCTCCAGGAATGAAGAACAATACGTATTCCCAAACGATATGTCCAAGAGCGATATGTGTCACTGAGCTAAAAATACTAACGAAGAAAATCATAAACATGGATGTTGCTGTAGCGATATGAACTGGAAAACCAAATAAGAGGATCATTGCTGGTACCATAATGGAACCACCACCAATACCAAATAAACCAGATAGAACCCCAACGATCAGGGCCAGAAATATTGCTCCTACTGCATGGACCTTATATTGATATCTTTCACCATTAACCTCAAAAGTCCGAACACCTTTCCCAGTCAGATCCACTGTTCTAGGCTCTTTCTTTTTAAAAAATAATATCATTGCAATCAATATCATTAATATACCGAAGTAAAGCTGAAATGTCTCTGCTTCGACATATTGGTTCAGCCACGCCCCAATGATTCCTCCTGGTATGCTCCCTATCATGAAAAGAAAACCGGTGCGATAATCCACCCGCTTCACCTTTAGATAAGATAAGGTGGAAGCTAATCCCGTAAATATCATGACAATTAGAGAGATACCGACGATTGCTTGAGGAGTTGCCCAAGCAAAAGCATCGGATATAGAGGCAAACAATATAAGAGTCGGAACGAGTATAACTCCTCCACCTAGACCCATTATTGAACCTACAAACGCTGTAACGAGTCCAATGATCAAACAAATAATAAATACCATTTCCATCACTTCCATCCAACGATAAATAATACGTACAGATACACTTATAATGAAACTATATCAGCGATTCTAAGGAATGAAAACCATTTCGCATATTTTTAGTGGAATTTTTATCTTCCATCGAAAATATGTACATCACTCAAAAATATAAAAACACCCTAGGAAGTTTATTCCTAGGGTGGTGGTAACCATATTATTAAAAGTCCATATTTAGTGCTTTTGTTGCAATGTTGATATCATTTCTTAATAATTTATGGAGGTCGTATGACGGATAAAGCCCTCTTTCGTACATATAAGCATATACCATTTCATGTGTTTCGATTGCACGTTGCAATTGTTTATTTAACGTTTCCCTTAATATCGGCGTTGCAGTTTCCGTTATTGCAATTGAATAATTCCTTACAGCAGTTTTTGCAAAAGCCAACAAATCTCCAGAGAAAAAACCACTATCCAAGTTTCTTTCCAATTCCTCTTCTTCTCTAGGAGCCAATTGATAAAATGCAAGTAGTTCCCTAAGGTTTGTTTCTAATCCTCTTATTGTTTCGGCATAAAGTCTACGCAATGCAGGATCTTTCACTTCACCGATAAACTTTTTTAGCTTCATTAATCCAATTGCCTGAAAAACTACTAATTCATGCAATTCCATTGTTTCATGCCAAGCTAAATGATTTGGTCTTCTTACTTCCTTCTCTTCCATTGTACTCCCCCTTCACACTAACAATCTTATCCTATTCAATATATGGGCAATTGGAAGCTTGCCATTAGCATATTAACCAGATATTTCGTGAGAGATAAAAATAAACCCTCATCACAAAGAGGGTTCTGTCCTTTATTGGACGAGTCCTGCATATATTTTATTAAAATACATATTGCAGGGGGAAATACCATGTTTGCTCTTTTTGAAACAGCCATACTTTTTATGGCTCTTTTCCGAATTCTTTCCGGTTCCATCGAAATATTTGCAGCACTCCTCATGTTGAAATTTAATGAAGTTGAAAAAGCATTAATCATTAATAGCTCATTAGCATTTGTCGGACCATTAATACTTCTTACCACTATCGGTATCGCTGGCATGTCTTCTAAAATATCGATAAGTAAGTTTTTTTGGATTTTTCTTGGAGCGACCCTAATTATTTACGGAATCAAGAAGGGATAAAGACAATTCAGGAAGCAATACCGGATATTCCTTATCTTCATTCCGATTCATGATTTGTGACAAGATATCGTCCACATACAAAGCAAATGCCGGGTTTGTTCGTTTTCGGGGTCGCGGTAGAGAGATCGTTTGATCTAAGCTGATTTTCCCTTGATCTATCAATAAAACCCGGTCAGAAATGGCAACTGCCTCCTCCACATCATGGGTAACGAGCACAGCGGTAAACTTCTTTTGTCTCCACAATGATTCGATTAGTTCCTGCATTTCCAATCGGGTTAGTGCATCCAATGCACCTAAAGGTTCATCCAGTAATAGCAGATCCGGATTATGCACCAATGCCCGTGCCAAAGCAACTCGCTGTTTTTGGCCTCCAGATAGCTTAGATGGATAATCATCCTTTCTTTCTTCCAGCCCTACTTGGGCTAATGCTTCCAATGCCTTGTTCCTTTTTTCTGTAGAAAGTCCTATACAGACATTATCAATAATCCGTTTCCATGGTAATAGTCTTCCATCTTGAAACATGATCCGTGCCTTTTTATTAAGCCCTTCCAATTTCTCACCATCCAGTATAATGGAGCCTCCTTCTGCATCTTCAAGACCAGCAACAAGGCGTAAAAGGGTACTTTTACCACACCCGCTTTTTCCGACAACGGAAACAAATTCACCTTTCTTAATCTCAACATCCAATCCATTTAATACATTACGATTATCATATATTTTTTCCAATTTATTGATTTGTATATTTATCCCGTTCCTATTTTCCAACCCTAACACTCCTCAGTATTCATGCATTCCATTTCAATAATCTACCCTCAAAATATCTGGCAATGACATCAGACAACTTTCCAAACAATGCATAAATTAAAATACTTAATACGATAATGTCCATCTGCATAAATTCTCTAGCGTTCATTGCCATATACCCAATGCCTGATTGAGCGGAGATGGTTTCAGCCACAATTAAAATTAGCCACATTACACCAAGTGAAAATCTTATTCCTACCAGTATGGATGATAATGCACCTGGTAATATGACATGGAAAAACAACTTATAACCTTTTAACCCATACGATTTCCCCATTTCAATCAATCCCTTATCGACTGATTTAATTCCATGATAGGTGTTAATATAGACTGGAAATAAAACTCCTAATGCAACCAGGAAAATTTTTGACGTTTCTCCAATTCCAAACCATAGGATCACCAAAGGAATCAATGCCAAATGAGGAATATTTCGCAGCATTTGAACGGATGTATCAAACAGTAATTCAGAAAGACGAAATACGCCATTTAACAAACCTAATACAAAGCCAATAACTCCTCCAATAACAAAACCAATGAAAGCCCGCACTAAGCTGATAGACATATGTTCATACAATTCCCCATTAGATATGAGTTGGATTGCTGCCTGAATGATTTCTGTTGGAGCTGGTAAGATTCTTTCTGAAATGATACCAAGAGAAGATACAATCTGCCAGCAGATAAGGAATATGCACGGAATGAACCACGGTAAAAATCTCTGAAATGACTTTTTGATGATGCTTTTGTTCATGTTCATTCTCCTATCTTAAATTAACATTCGATAAGATGAGGCAAAACTGGCGTTAATCAATGATAACTTCTTTTATTTCAAGTTCCTTTGGAATGATATCCAAATCGTAAAAAATATCAGCAATTTCCTGCTGTTCCTTAATGATTTCCTCACTTATCGCCTCGACTCCATACGTGCGGCGTTCCACTGACATTCGGATTGAATCTTCATCAATCCCTAATAGTGGTGCCAACTTTTCAACAAGTTCATCATGATTACTATTCGCCCATTTCGATGATGCATCGATTTCTTCAATGATTACATCGACGATTTCCGGGTGAGCGTCATAAAAATTTTCAGTTGCAACAAAAAAATCACGGTCTGTTGTTAATCCTTCCCCATCGACAAGTAACCTACCGTTTGTCTGTCGATGCAACAAACGGATCCCAGACAACCATCGCATCAATTGTTCCTTGTTCAAATGCGACGCGGGCATCTCCAGGAGTAAGATATGCTGGTGTTATATCATCTAGTGTTAAACCAGCCTTTTCCAGTGCCTTAATTAATAATGGGAACTTGAGCCTTTCGCAAATCCAATAGTTTTTCCTTCTAATTGCTCCAATTCTGTGATTTCGGATTCATCTGGAACAAGAATCCCGCTTCCTTTAAATTTGGAAAAACCTGCAGCGACATATACAAAAGGCGTATCTGCAGCTTGCGCAAAAATGACAGGTGTATTACCCGTTCTCCCAAAATCTATACTATCAGCATTTAACGCTTCGACAAGAAGAGGACCTGCCTGAAATTCCTTCCACTCTACGGTAAACCCATATTGTTCTAACCGTTCATCTAGTGTTCCCAGTGATTGCAACAAAACAAGCGGGCCATTTTTCTGATATCCGATACGAACAATTTTTTCACTATTATCTTCAGAAGTAGAACCCTCTATTTGATTACATCCGGCAAATAAAACGAGGAGAGACATGAAACTAAACATCAGTATTTTTCTCACAACTTTGACCATCCTTCATAAATAATATCCTGATGTTAGCCTATGAATAAAACATATCTAGGTTCCTGTCTCATGCATTTTCCAAATTTTGTTTTGGGATAATATCAATCGTTATGAGAGAAACTAGTCAAGATAAAAAGGAGGATTATCATGGTTAAAAACAAACAAGAGGATCCTTTTCATACAGGTGAAGTCTACCACCTTTGGAATTACCTTTATAGGACAAAAAACTTACTCGTAACCATGCAAGTACTTATTAATCATGCGGGAGACAATGATTTAAAGACATATGCAGAAGAACTCGTGGAAAGTTGTCTCATCCAAGAGGAACAAGCTGTGGAGGGAATCCTTAAGGAAGCTGGAATACGACTGCCTCCAGCACCTCCGGATCGTCCGAATGTAGAAGTAGAGGATATTCCTGCTGGGGCAAGATTCCATGACCCTGAAATCGCCACCATCATCCAAAAGGAGTTAATGAGTACAAGGGCTGAAAGCAGTTATGTTACTGGGATTGCACTAAGAGAAGACCTTCGTACGATGTTCGGCGAATTCCACGATCAGCAGGAAGAATACGAGCAAAAATTGGTAAATATCGCTAAAGAAAAAGGTTGGTTGGTACTTCCACCAATTAATATTAAATAACTTCCCGCAATGGTCCATTGCATCATATGGACACCTACAAACAGATTGTAATTGAATTGAAGGAGTGCACGACGTTGAAAAAAAATAAAGGAATGATAATACTAGCTGTTGGTTCCGTTCCTTTGATGATGACTTTAGGTAATTCCATGCTTATACCTGTTCTTCCTAAAATGAAGTCATCGATGGATCTATCTCAGCTACAGGTCAGTTTAACCATCACAGTATTTTCAATAGCGGCTGCAGTAATGATACCGATTGTAGGCTATTTGTCTGACCGTTATTCCCGGAAGATCATTATGCTTCCCTCACTTATTCTTTTTGCTCTCGGTGCATTTCTTGCCGGTCTTGGTGCAGCCTTCTTTGATTCATATTTATGGATTATTATTGGTCGAACGATACAAGGAATCGGGGCTGCAGGAAGCGCACCGATTGCGATGGCACTAATCGGGGATCTATTCAAGGGTGGGGAACGGAGTAGAGTGCTTGGAATTTTTGAAGCGTCGAATGGTTTAGGGAAGGTGTTATCACCTATTATCGGATCACTTCTGGCACTGATTGTCTGGCATTCCGTCTTTTTTGCCTTCCCCATTTTCAGTCTTGTCGCAGCAATAATGGTATGGATATTTGTTAAGGAAAAAAGCAATCGACAAGCACCACCTCCCTTCCGCAAATATGCTCGGGGGCTTTTAAGTGTCTTTAAACATGAAGGCAGATGGTTGTTTACAGCATATTTAGCTGGAGGAACTTGCTTGTTTACATTGTTCGGAATTCTTTTTTATTTATCTGATGTATTAGAATCGACATATAAAATTGACGGGGTATTGAAAGGTTTAATTTTAGCAATCCCGTTACTCGTAATGGTGACTACCTCTTATATTACTGGAAGTAAAATAGGCAGCAATTTAGTTCGCATGAAACGCTTCTCAATTATTGGATTACTATTTATGACCATTTCATATGGCTTACTCGTTTGGGTGGAGAGTCTATTTCCTTTCTTACTTGTTCTAGCCCTAAGTAGTATTGGTGTAGGTTTGACACTGCCGTGTATTAACAGTTTAATAACAGGGGCTGCTGGAAAAGAGCGTCGAGGGTTTGTTTCTTCTTTGTACGGTTCAGTGCGGTTTATAGGTGTAGCCTTAGGACCTCCAATGTTCACAAGACTGATGGACTGGTCGAGAACAGGAATGTTCACAAGTATCGCTGCCTTTACTCTGCTTGTAGGTTTACTCGTTCTTTTTCTCATTCACGTAAAAGGGAAAGACGGAAAGCATCGAAAGAAAATCATCCGCTATAAATACGTGTAGGAGGACTTTTCATTTCTTCCGCCAACCTAGTGTATATGACTTATCGAATGATAATTGGAATATCATATTTACAACTTGGGTCGCAATCCATTGACTTAATAATGCAAGAATAATGATTTTCCAATCAATGATAATTGCAGCGAATATAAAAATAAAGCTGTTGATCCAAAATAACGAGCGACCTGGCAACACATTATATTTTTTAGATATAATCAATGCTAGTACGCCAATTCCTCCATTTGAAACATTTTGTCGCATGAGGATACCAATTCCAATACCGAGAAATATTGAACCGAATACAAGATCTATCATTAAATTTCTGTTATGAACCGGAATCTGTTCAAAAAAAGTTACTGACAGAGAAGTCATCGTTATAGCTATAACAGTCCAAACCGCAAATCGTTTTCCTAAAACATATAGTCCTGCTAAGAGTAAGGTAAAGTTTACTATCCAAAGGGCAGTACCCATGCTTAAGCCAAACCAATAATTCAACAGTACGGTTATCCCGCCTGCACCACCTGAAGGAACGTATTGAGGAAATAAAAAAAGTCCCATTCCAAAGCCTTGGATTATTCCTCCCGCGATAACTAGTCCATATTTTATAATAACTGGTTTCATTATGCTCCTCCTTTAGCAAGCTTTAGATGGACATGTATCCTATTTTATTCATTCCTTCCTCTTATCATGAAAAAGATGGAGTAAAATAACGGATTTCCAGCTGTTATTTTACTCCACTTTTTTAATCGGCCAGAATAAAACCCGCTTCGTACTAGCGTAATGAAAGAGAGGATTTCCTATTATTGTGTCATCTGGGAAGTAAGAAAGTATTTGTTGTTGTGAAATATACACTTCAACATTGCTGACTTTCCATTGCTTATGATGTATATCGCCTTGATACAAAGAATCATTTCGATAAGACCATAAATGATACCTTTCTAATAGCCAATAATCTAAACTGGATTCATCCGTATAAAATGCTTCATCAGAAGTTCGATAAGACACGTCTAAGCACGCACTCGTTTTCCCTTTCCTTCTAGATTTGAATTCAATTTTTCGCTTCTTTTTCATCCTCATCTGTGCAAAATAATAGGGCAACGACAATATTCGAGCACCAATTACCGCTAGTAAGTTATTTGCATCCAGGCTAAAGAAGTAAACACCAGTTTTTCCGCGGCGTTTTACATAAGTCCTCACATTCAATTCCAAATAGGAGTTTATAAAAGGTAACGGAGGCAAGTTTCTAATTCGCATACTTGTAACTCTAAATGGAATAATCGTTATCCAGGCTTTCCCATCAAATGTGTCCAGTTCTAAACCTTTAGGAAGAAGTTCGCTAATAATATTTGAGGGAACAGGAAGATGGATAAAAAGCAAGTCGTTCCATTTTTGAGTCATTATCCACGAACCTTCTGGCAATAGAGATTTCCGATGAGCGGTCGATTGAAGGATATCCCTGTACATAAGTTATCCCCTTACATATTTTATCCAACAGTATAAAGCAATCTTCTATACGGTTATGTTTTCCTTGATGGACCTAGAATAAACACCGTAGCTTCTCGATATCTAATCCAATGTTACTATTAAAATGTAGCCTGTATCATATGATTGGATCGAGACAAGTAAGTCAACTCCTAAAAGTAACCAAAAAGAGGCTGGGACATAACTAGCCGAAAACAGTAATTAAAAAGGATCCAAGCAATCAAAACTTTGCTAGGATCCTTTTTTGAGTCAAATTTATCATTATCGG
>NZ_JBHUDE010000138.1:0-18824 GCF_042678205.1 Oceanobacillus luteolus | reverse complement strand
GGTGCAGAAGGGAAACCCATTCAGTGGGCCTTTTAGGCCGAGGCCGGTAATAGAGGCTTTCAGCCGCAGAGCAAACCACCAGTTCACACTGGTGGTTTTGATTTCGCAAAACTTCTATTAGAGTTTACTTTTCGTTTAATGTTATAGAATCAAGCTGCTTTTCAATGATGCGAAAATGGTGTGCTTCGTGAATGGCCAGAAGCTGAACGGCTTGAATCAGATTGGGATGATGAGCTACCGGATCAGGAAAAATAATATGTCCAGCCGTCTCTTCATTTATCTCTGCCACCATTGTTTCTATCTTCCATGTTTCCTTATAGATTAGTTGGTTCAACCCTTTAAAATTCCATTGACGTGATATGTTTTTTGGTGGATCTAAAATAAATGGAGCCTTCATGCCCCTATTCTTCTTCTCCTTATATTCTTTATATATATCATGTATTTCCGTTTCAAATGGTTTATGCTTTTTTATTTGAGCAAATAGAATGGTAGATGGTATCAGAAACTTTGCTGCGATACGTAACATTTTAGTTATCAAATATAAATGGTACAGCGTTTCTCCGATTGACCATTTGTCTGCTTGAGGCCTCTTCCATAACTCATCTTGTGACAAGTTTTTGATTCTAGGAAAAATCATATTACGCTGCTGCTCAAGTGTTTTAAAATGTCGGCCAAGGCTGTGTGATCTCATATTACCCTCCTGATTTTGAATAAAGTAATGTTTCGCAAACGTATTATTATTTAACTAATCTGATTTTATCATAATTTCTCTCCCCTTGAAGGAGAAGCAACTATTTTGTTGAATATATGAAATAGTAGATTAGTGAATTTCGAATGAGGAAGTGAGCATGTGAAATTACAGGAGAAAGTCGAAGAGATATTAAGAGCAAGAGATGCAACCTTTGGTATCTCAATAAAAAATTTGCAAACGAATGAAGAAGTGAATATCAATGAAGATCAATTATTTCAAATGGCAAGTGTATTTAAAATACCTATCTTGCTTACTTTATTTGATCAAGTGTATGCAGGAAAGATCGATTTGACAAAACGGATCAAAATTACGAAGAAAGATTATGTCCCTGGTTCCGGGGTCATTCAAGAAATGGATCCGGGAATTGAGGTTACAGTCAAAGATTTGGCTACCCTGATGATTATAGTGAGCGATAACTTGGCAACAGATAAGATTTATCATATGATCGGCCCAGAAGCAATTGAGAAAAAGATGCGGGAAATCGGTCTAGACAACATTAAAATTAAGCATTCTTGTTGGGAACTTTTATCGTTAACGGTCGGGATGGAGCCAAAAGCATATACTGATGAAAGGTTTGCTGAGTTGCATAAGCGGTTGTATTCGGATGAAAAGTTTGGAGATGATTATGTGCTGCGGGTCGATAAGGAAAATAACCTATGCACCCCGAAAGAAATGACTTCTTTATTGGAAATGATCGCCAATGGTGAATTTGTTTCTGAAGAATGCTCTGAACGTATATTAGATATTATGTTCCGACAGCAATTAACCCAACGAATTCCGGGGCGTCTACCATTTGGCGTTAAAGTCGCAAATAAGACAGGAACAATCAATTCTGCAGTAAATGACGCCGGTATCGTTTATTTGCCGGATAATAAGGGAGCATTTGTGATCAGTGTTTTCTCGCAAGGTAATGAGGAAGTGTATAGCGGAGCTGAAACGATAGCCCAAATATCCAAAGCAGCTTTTGATTATTTTTTAAGGGTATGAATGAGTTAGTAAAGAGGGGAAACAATGAAACAAAATAAGTACGATAACGAACTATTCTTTTCTGAGTATAAAAAAATGTCGAGATCAGTTGATGGACTTGAAGGTGCCGGAGAGTGGCCGATTTTTAAAGAATTGCTCCCGGATTTCAATCATAAAACTGTTCTTGACCTAGGGTGTGGATTCGGATGGCATTGCAGATATGCACGCGAACAACATGCAACTCAGGTCATTGGTGTAGATCTATCTGAAAAAATGCTGAAAACAGCCCGTAATTATACTAATGATCCATTGATTAAGTATCTTAGGATGCCGATAGAGGATATTCATTTTAAAGAAGAACAATTTGATGTAGTGATTAGTTCATTGGCTTTTCACTATATAAAAGATTTTCGAAACATCTGTGATAAAGTTTACCAATATTTGAAGCCTGGAGGTTCTTTTATTTTCTCTGTTGAACATCCTATTTTTACTGCACGCGCAGAACAAGATTGGTATTACGATGAAGAAGGAGTTCGTTTACATTGGCCGGTTGATCATTACCAATCAGAGGGAATGAGGGAGACTCTTTTTTTAACGGAAAATGTAGTCAAGTATCATCGGACATTATCCAGTTGTATGAATGATGTCATTCAAGCTGGCTTTAATATAAAGGCAGTAAAGGAATCGCTGGCAACGGAGGAAATGCTGCAAGATAGCCCGGAAATGAAGGACGAAAACCGGAGGCCGATGTTTCTGATAATGTCTGCTGAGAAGGTTAATGGAGAGTAAAATTGAACATCAAATAAAGGAGTCGTGCTATGACTGATTCAGGAAGAAAAATTCAAGAGGTTGACCAGTATATTGCTGAATTGCCAGAAGATATACAGGCAATTACAGAATCATTAAGGGAGATGATCCTAAATACCTCATCAGAACTTAAAGAAGAATACAAGTGGTCCATGCCAAATTATTCGTATAAGGGCTTAGTTTGCTATCTGCAGGCTAGTAAAAAGCATGTGAATCTTGGTTTTCAAAAAGGTAACGAGCTGGAGGCAATAGTTGATCGTGATATACTGCAAGGAACCGGTAAAACGATGAGGCATGTGAGAATAAAATCATTGGATGAGATTAATCCGGAATTATTCACCGTCCTTATACAAGCTGCAATACAATTGAATGAATAGAAGTAAAGAGTGGTTATGTTGGTAACCACTCTTTTATTTTTTAAGTTCTCAGTGTGATTTTTAATAGGGAAATAAGGAAGAATAAAGGATGGGCGGAAGCAAGTGTAAGGGTCAATTTATTACATTTGGTAATAAAAGGGGTTTGACTAGACACCAATTGGTGTCGTATAATGATATGGCACCAAATGGTGTCATAATCTCTGCAAAGGGGTGGAAGTGTTGAGTAAAACCGAACAAAAACGGGATGTTTTCTTCGCAATTGCAGATCCATCTAGGCGGAAACTAATCCGAATACTTGCTGATGCGGATGAGCTCCCCCTTCACGAAATAACTGCAAAGTTTGAGATGGGAC
The DNA here is from genome assembly GCF_042678205.1 of Oceanobacillus luteolus. NCBI lineage: Bacteria > Bacillati > Bacillota > Bacilli > Caryophanales > Bacillaceae > Oceanobacillus > Oceanobacillus luteolus. The sequence goes on along the minus strand of NZ_JBHUDE010000138.1, from coordinate 15,571 downwards.
GGACTGCTGTTTCTAAACACTTGACGATCCTTAAAGAAGCCGATTTAGTGAGGAATCGAAAAATCGGCAGGGAAACAAGGTATCAGTTAAATCCAGGTCCACTGGAGGAAGTCAAAGACTGGTTAGCATATTATGAGAAGTTCTGGATTGAAAGAGCTGCAATCTTAAAAAATATATTGGAGGATTAAATTATGGCAGATATATCATTAGATTTTCAATTTCAAAGTCCTATTCAAAAGGTTTGGGATGCATTAACAAAATCAGACACGCTTGCAAAATGGGTGATGGAAAATAATTTTAAACCTGAGGTAGGTTATAAATGCCAATTCTGGAATAAGGAAATTGACCTCGTAGTAGAAAGTGAAGTATTGGTGGTGGAAGAGCCGAATAAATTATCTTACACATGGATCGGTGGGCCAATAGATACCGTTGTCACCTGGACTTTAAAACAGGAAGGTGAAACTACATATGTACACCTTGACCATGCCGGATTCGATAAAGAAGATTATGCGTATAAAGGAGCAAAAAGTGGTTGGGCTTACAAGGTTGAAGTGCTTAAAAAAGCTCTTGAGGAAATGTAATTTATAAGCATTAGGAGGTTAATGGATGGGTTTTTTTAAAGATGCAATAGCGGTATTTAAAAAAAGAGATATTCAGTTTATGGAGAGTTATCAAGAAACAGAGGACGTATATACATTTAAGTTTAGAAAACCAACTGATTTAACTTGGGATGCGGGACAGCATGGTTTATTTCAAATTACGCATAAGAAGATAAAAAATGGTACACGCCCATTTACTATAGCATCAGCGCCTGCAGAGAACTTCATTCAGATAACGACGAGAGTTACTGAGCAGCCAAGTGACTTCAAAAAATCACTGCTGGAATTAGAGGATGGTATGACAATTAGGATGAGCGGGCCTGTGGGCTCCTTTTATTTAGATGAAAGCAGCCCAACACTCTTCATTGCTGGTGGAGTTGGTGTTACACCGTATCGATCGATATTAAAGCAGATTGAAGCAGAGGGTAGCTCAAATTCAAAGCAAATAAAATTACTTTACATGGATAGTGGTGGAATATACCTATTTAAAGATGAACTTGATAAAATGGCTGAGAATTATCCAATAGATGTTACATATCTTGATTCTAAGGATGGATTACATCGGGGGATAAGTGAGTTTATAAATGAAAATCAGGACAATGGAAGATACTTCATCGCAGGTCCGAAGTCTATGGTCGACGCTGTTTCTAGTCATTTATAAGAAGAGAATATCCCTAAAAGAAATATAAAGAAGGATGCCTTCTTTGGTTATTAGCAGTTTTTTCAGGGAGTATATAAGAAATTGGTCATTTAGAATTGAACTCTAGATGGCCTTTTTAAATCTTATCGAACCTTTTAATCCGTTCCATTGTATAAGTTAGTAAAAGAACGAAAAGGAGCTTGATTAGTAATGGGGATTGGCTGGATTATCGGTATCATAGTGGGAGCAGTTCTGGGAACAATTTTTGCAATTGCAATTGGGACCATGAACAAGAAAGTTGTCCGCAATAAACTGGGGAATATAGACTTTAGTAAATCAGACATATATTTCCGTTGGACGAGGTGGGATTATGTGATAATAGTCGCCGCAGTTTATACCTTTTTATGCATAACTGGTCTATTACTGTTTCTGATCCGAGGTGATAACTTTGAAAGTCCATGGATTCAATTTTTCATCCAGCAAACCTTTTTGTTTTCTTTACTCACATTCGTTTGGTTTATAACAAGGATTGCATATATTTTTAAAGGAATAAAAGAGCGGTGGTCCGATGAGTTCGAATAAAGAAGTTATTCCCATCGCTGAGAATAAAGATGCTTATTCATTAGAAGTACTTTTTGTGACCTATAAAACCCCTATTTATCACTTTGTGTATAGATACTGCCAAGATGAACAGCTCAGTTTAGATATTGTTCAGGATACGTTTATCCGTTTCTCGAAATATCAGAACAGCTTTGATGGAGAAAAATCCAATATTAAAACTTATTTATTTCGGATGGCTTATCAGCTTATGATTAACCGATTGAAAAGACGTGATCGTCTGCATAAATTACTGCCCTTTTTGTATATTCAAAACCAAAAACAGATTGTTTCATCTGAGGATAGAATTTCTATACAAGAAGCAATCCAGCAACTTCCTACTGATCAGCGGGCAGTAATCATTTTAACTTACTATCATGATTTATCGCAAAAAGATATTTCATTGATACTGGAAATCCCTGTAGGAACTGTCAAATCACGTCTACATGCTGCATTAAAGAAACTGAGAAAGTTATTGGAGGTTGACGAATGAGTAAAAAGGATATTCCCAAAGAGCTTAATGATAGATTGGCAGAATTCAAAGTGGAAGTACCGGAAATTCCATTAAAAAGAAGTAAGATGGAACGATTTGCAAATTGGATTTATGCTCCGGCAAAGGATCCACTAGAAGCGCTCGGTATAAAGGAGAATTCGCTTCCGAAGCTAATCGGGTACCCGTTTGTTATCTTATTAATTTTGTTTGCGATGCCGATACTTTTCATTTGAATTAAGATTAATTCGCAGAAAAGTGTTGAATAATTACCTAGATTGTAGTATATTTACAAAGTGCGTAGATAACATGCGCCTCTCTAAACTTTTTTAGAGAGGCGCATGTTATCTGTTGCAATTATAGCTTTAAGCGAGAAATAAGAGGTGACTTCTATGAATAAAAAGAAAAAATTTCCTTTAGCATATCAGATTCTTGTTGGACTAGTCCTCGGGATTATCGTTGGGGCTATTTTTTATGGTAATCCTGCAGTAGAAACATATCTGCAGCCACTTGGTACCATTTTTATAAATATGATTAAAATGATTGTTGTTCCAATCATTGTTTCTACATTGATCGTTGGGGTTGCCGGCGCTGGTGATTTAAAACAATTAGGGAAACTTGGCGCTAAAACGATGATTTACTTCCAAGTTGTTTCTTTAGTAGCTATCGTAGTCGGTCTATCTGCCGCGAACATTTTCCAGCCTGGTGCTGGCATTGATATGTCTACCTTATCGAAAACGGACATCAATGATTATGTGCAAACAACGGAAGATGTACAAAATGAAGGTGTTATGGACGTTATTGTAGGTATCGTTCCAAGTAATATCATCCAGTCGATGGCCGAAGGGGATATGCTTCCGATTATTTTCTTCTCGGTACTATTCGGATTAGGTGTTGCAGCTATCGGTGAAAAAGGAAAGCCAGTTCTGGCGTTTTTCCAAGGAACTGCCGATGCAATGTTTTGGGTGACTAATTTTATTATGAAGTTCGCTCCGTTTGGGGTATTTGGTTTAATCGGTGTATCTGTATCTAAGTTTGGTTTGGAGTCATTGATTCCGCTTGGTAAATTAATGATCCTTGTATATGCAGCAATGATCTTCTTTGTTGTCGTCGTACTCGGAGGGATTGCTAAAATTGTAGGATCCAGTATGTTTAACATCATTAGAGTATTGAAAGATGAATTGATCTTAGCGTATTCTACTTCAAGCTCTGAAACTGTGCTTCCGAAACTGATGGAAAAATTAGAGAAAACGGGAAGCCCTAGAGATATTGTCTCGTTTGTTATTCCAACAGGTTACTCATTTAATCTTGATGGTTCTACACTATACCAAGCGATTGCTGCTATTTTCATTGCGCAATTGTATGGGATTGATTTGAGCATCATGGAGCAAGTTACATTAGTCTTAGTATTGATGATCACTTCCAATGGTATTGCCGGTGTACCTGGTGTTTCCTTCGTTGTTCTATTGGCTACACTTGGAACAGTCGGTATTCCGCTTGAAGGTTTAGCCTTTATTGCTGGTGTTGATAGACTTCTCGATATGGGACGAACAGTTGTAAATGTACTTGGAAATGCACTGGCTGCCGTAGTTATGTCAAAAACAAGTGGCAGGTTTGATATAGAGAAACGTGACCGTTATCTTGCAGAACTTAAAAAAGTAGCAGTATAACACAAGGTTGGTTTTTCGTTCTACAAAAAGTATAGTAATTACTATAGAAGAACAGCAAAAAACACCGTTCGTGATTCGAACGGTGTTATATTTTTTAATTTAACAAGATACATAGTGTCATATATCAAGAATGATTTTCGAGCTTCTGAAATTCTGCATTTAGTTGCTGTATTTGATTCTTCACTTTTCTTGCAGCGGCATCCAGTGTAAAGCCTTCTTTTAACAATTCATTAATTAAAATAATCTTTTTTATATTTATATAATCAAATCTCCTGGTGGTTCCTTCTCCATCATGATCAGAAGTAATGATTCCTTTTTCTTCCCAATAACGGATTTTCCTAGTTGGTACTCCAGTGATTTCAGATACTTCCCCAATAGCTACAATTAGTTTTTTTAAAAAAGAAACGTCCACAAAAGAATCCGCTTCTTGATTGTTTTCCATGCTTTTCCCTCCAGTAATGCTATGTCACTATCTTACAATAATAATAGAATATTTACAAATATTAAATGACGATTTTTGACTACGTTTGCTGATTAATTACAATTCCGGTATAAAAAGTACATAAGAGGAGAGACAATCCTTATATTTATGGGTTAGTAAACGAAATAATGAAGAAAGTTTTGTTAAAATACTATATCTCTATTAAATCCAAATAATTCTAATTGATAAAATTATCTTGTAATTATTACTAATATTAGTTACAATATTTACAATTAAATAATAAATGGTTGGAAGTGCGTGGTTCTGTATTTTACAATCTTTGGAATACCTCCAAATAACGACATTTAGCAAATCAATTTACTATTAAAGGAGAAAAGACATGAAGCTATATTTATCAGTCGATATGGAAGGAATATCGGGTTTACCTGACCAAACATTTGTTAGCGCTTCCATGGGAAACTATGAACGAGCGCGAAAAATAATGACACAGGAGGCGAATTATGTTATTGAGGCTGCCTTTAACAACGGATGCAGTGACGTACTGGTTAATGATAGCCACTCAAAAATGAATAACCTTTTAATTGATGAGCTTCACCCAGACGCACAACTCATATCAGGTGGAGTTAAAAAGTATTCGATGGTTCATGGAATTGATGAAGGATATGCTGGTGCAATGTTTATTGGCTATCATTCCAGAGCTGGAATGCCTGGTGTGATGTCCCACTCCATGATACATATGATCCGTAATATTTATGTAGATGACTTGCTCGTTGGAGAGATTGGCATGAATGCTCTGGTTTCGGGTTACCATGGAGTGCCAGTTCTTTTAGTCTCCGGGGATGACGAAACGGCGAAAGAAGCGAAGGCTCTTATTCCAAATGTAACTACTGCTGTCGTTAAGGAGGCGGTCTCCAGATCAACAACAAAAAGTTTAACTCCTAAGAAAGCTGGTGAGCTATTACAGAAGAAAGTTAAACAGGCACTTGAAAACAGACAACATGTAAAGCCGTTGGTACCACCTGAAAATCCAACGTTAAAAGTGGAGTTTGTAAATTTTGGCGCAGCAGAGCTTGCGCACATGATGCCTGGGACAAAAATTATTCCGGGAACAACCATTGTCGAGTTTAAAGCAAAAGACATGCTGGAGGCATACCGGGCGTTTCTCGTAATGATTGAGCTTGCCCACGGCACTCAATATGCATAATTCAAGATACATAAGCAACTCGCATGCATAAGTGAAATCAATACAGGAGTTGGAATCTATGCTCAAATACATATTAAAAAAACTATTGATCATGTTATTCACCCTTTGGATCATCATTACGTTGACTTTTGTGTTGATGGTATCGGTACCTGGATCTCCGTTTAATAGTGAAAGCAGCTCGAATGAAATCGTACAGCAAAATCTGGAAAAGCATTATAACCTAGATAAACCGATGCATATTCAGTACCTGCTTTATTTAAAATCAGTGGTTACCTTTGACTTTGGTCCGTCGATTAAACAACCAAATCAAACGGTGAATGATTTACTTGGAAGAGGCTTTCCGATTTCAGCGGAACTTGGAATCGTCACAATTATCGTTGCCCTAATATCAGGCATCACTTTAGGTATCCTGGCGGCACTCAGGCATAATCGGATCATTGATTATGCTGCGATGGCAATTGCTGTACTTGGTATTTCAATACCGAACTTTATTCTGGCAACATTATTAATTCAACAACTGGCAGTAAACTGGGGAATTTTCCCGGTAGCGACTTGGAAAAGTTGGAGTCATATGGTATTGCCGGTACTTGCTCTAGCAACTGGTCCAATGGCGATTATCGCAAGGCTCACCCGTTCTACCATGTTGGAAGTGTTGACACAGGATTACATTAAAATGGCACGGGCGAAAGGACTGGCCCCTTGGAAGATTATTGTGAAACATGCACTCCGGAACGCTCTCATGCCAGTTGTCACCATCATGGGGACATTATTTGTCGGAATCATGACAGGATCCTTTGTTATTGAACAAATCTTTGCCATCCCTGGGATGGGGAAATATTTCGTGGAAAGTATCAACCATAGGGACTTCCCGGTGATTATGGGAACAACTGTCTTTTATAGTTCTTTTCTGATCATCATGCTTTTCTTGGTTGACATTGCTTATGGAATATTGGATCCACGTATTAAAGTGAACAACAAGGAGGGGGATTAATATGGAAATCAAACAAGTTCCCCCACAGGTAACGAAAGAAAATATACCGGATGAATGGTTTACACCGCGGGAAAAAAATAAAAATGAACAAGAACGCTTAGCGAGACCATCTCTTTCTTATTGGAAGGACGCTTGGCGAAGATTAAGCAAGAATTACTTGGCAATGTCCGGCTTAGTGTTCATCGTGATTTTAATTTTTATGGCGATTTTTGGCCCGATTCTTTCACCTTATGAAGCAAGTACTGGAGTATTATCCATGCAGTATCAGCCGCCTTCTGCTGAACATTGGTTTGGTACCGATAATGCAGGCCGTGATGTGTTCACCAGAACGTGGGAAGGTGCTAGAATATCTCTATTTGTCGGTTTTATGGCAGCATTAATTGATGTCACGATAGGTATTATTTGGGGTGGAATTTCCGGGTACAAAGGCGGCCGTACAGATAACGTCATGATGCGTATCATTGAGATATTGTACGGTATTCCTTATTTATTAGTAGTCATTTTATTACTTGTTGTTTTAGGCCCAAGCTTAATGACCATCATTATTGCTTTAACCGTGACGGGTTGGGTCGGTATGGCGAGGATCGTTCGTGGGCAAGTCATGCAAATCAAGAACTATGAATATATTCTTGCATCGAAAGCGTTTGGGACGAAGACTTCACGAATTATTCGTAGAGGGCTGCTTCCGAATTCGATGGGCCCAATCATTGTGCAAATGACTTTAACGGTACCATCCGCCATCTTTGCTGAAGCATTCCTTAGTTTTATCGGACTCGGAATCTCTTCACCGAATGCAAGTTGGGGAGTTATGGCAAATGATTCATTAGGTGCCATTCTTTCAGGGAATTGGTGGACATTATTCTTTCCAGCGTTTTTCATTTCACTGACGATGTTTGCTTTTAACGTATTGGGTGACGGATTACAGGATGCTTTAGATCCGAAATTACGAAAGTAGGTGATGGGATGGAGAAAATACTTGAAGTAACTGATCTGCACGTCACCTTCGCAACTTATGGCGGGACTGTCCAAGCAGTAAGGGGTGTAGACTTTCATCTTAATAAAGGAGAGACTTTAGCCATTGTAGGGGAATCGGGATGCGGAAAAAGTGTAACAGTGAATGCAATTATGCGATTGATTCCCAATCCGCCCGGTAGAATCACAAATGGAAAAATTCTTTTCAAAGGTCAGGACCTGACAAAATTGAAAGAGAAGAAAATGCGATCTATTCGGGGTGTAGATATATCGATGATTTTCCAAGACCCTATGACGGCGCTTAACCCGACATTAACAATTGGAAATCAATTGATGGAAGGGTTGAAACAACATCATGATGTAACAGATAAGGAAGCGAAACGGCGTGCCTTAGAAATGCTGGATTTAGTTGGAATACCTAATCCTGAAGAACGTTTGAAACAGTATCCTCACCAGTTTAGTGGGGGGATGAGGCAACGGATTGTAATAGCAATCGCGCTCATTTGTGAACCAGAATTACTCATCGCTGATGAGCCGACAACAGCGCTTGATGTAACCATCCAGGCGCAGATTCTAGAATTGTTCGAGAGGATTCAAGAAGTGACAGGTGTATCCATCATATTGATTACCCATGACTTAGGTGTAGTTGCAAAAATCGCCGATCGGGTCGCTGTCATGTATGCAGGTAAGATTATAGAGACCGGGATGAAACGGGAGATTTTTTACCGCCCGCAACATCCATATACGAAAGGTTTGCTTGAATCTGTGCCCCGATTGGATACAAAAGGAAAGTTGCAGCCAATCGAGGGGACGCCACCTGATTTATTCTCACCTCCAACTGGTTGTCCATTTACAGCTAGATGTCCTTTCGCTATGGAGGTGTGTGATAAAGTATACCCGGAATCTACTGCAATGAGTGATTCCCACACGGTGAATTGCTGGCTGCAGGATGAACGGGCAAAAAAAGTATTGGCCACGATGGCCACAAATTAAAGACAAGGGGGATTTGAATGAAAAAGCTTCTCTATTTACTATTGGCAGGTTGTATCGTCTTTTTTCTAGCGGCATGTACTGCTTCAGAGGATGCAGGTGAAGACACGGGAACAGAGAATGAAGTGGAAGCTGAAGAAGGGGAAACTGACAGTACTGAAAGCGAGTCAGCGACTGATGGAAAAGTACTTCGAATCAATAATGGAACTGAGCCGACATCCTTAGACCCATCCATCGGCTTTGATGCTGTATCTTGGGACCCACTAAACAACTTGATGGAAGGGTTGACCCGTTTAGATACGGAACATCAAGCAGGCCCTGGAGCGGCTGAAAGCTGGGATGTTTCAGAGGATGGTTTAACGTATACGTTCCATCTAAGAGAAGATGCGAATTGGTCTAATGGAGATCCGGTTGTAGCGGCAGATTTTGAGCATGCATGGAAATATATGCTTGATCCTGAAACTGCTTCTCCTGCTGCATTTTTAGCCTATTTCATTGAAGGGGCAGAGGCTTATAACAGTGGAGAAGGTTCCGTTGACGATGTTAAAGTTACAGCAGTCGATGAAAAAACTTTAGAAGTTGTCTTAGAAGCACCGACTGGTTTCTTCCTTGATCTATTAACCAACCCGGCATTCTTCCCTATCAACCATAAAGTTGCCGAAGAGAATCCAGATTGGCATGCTGAAGCAAATACATTCGTAGGAAATGGTCCGTTTAAGTTGGATTCTTGGAACCATGACGAAGAAATGGTATTAGTGAAAAACGAACATTATTGGGATGCTGATGCAGTGAAACTGGATCAAGTCCATATTGCGATGATCAATGACTCGAACACGCAGTATCAAATGTTTGAAGCAGGAGAACTTGATACAGCAAGCATTCCAGCAGAATTATCAGATCAGTTGATAGATGGAGACAATGTGTTTATTGGTCCTTATGGAGGATTGGAGTTCTTCCGTTTCAATATCGAGATGGAACCGTTCCAAAATAAGAAAATCCGTCAGGCGTTCTCGCACGCCATCAACCGTGATGATATTGCAGAGTTTGTTGTTAAAAACGGGGTAGAGCCGGCATATGGATTTATTAACCCAGGTTATACAAGCCCTACTGGAGAAGATTTCCGTGAGGCTAATGGCGATCTTGTTTCCTTTGATCCAGAAAAAGCAAAACAGTTACTCGAGGAAGGGATGGCAGAAGAAGGCTATGATGAGCTGCCACCAATCACTCTGACATACAATACAAGCGATACGAATAAAGCAGTTGCTGAAGCAATTCACGGTATGTTTAAAGAGCATTTGGATGTAGAAGTCAAACTTGAGAATCTGGAATGGAATGTTTTTGCAGAAGCACAGCAAGCGCTTGAATTACAATTTTCTCGCAGCTCTTTCATCAACGACTACAATGATCCTGTGAACTTCCTTGAGAGCTTCGTTACAGATTCCTATATGAACCGTACCGGCTTCTCAAGTCCTGAATATGATGAACTGATATCTAAAGGGAAGACAGAAGTTGACGAGGAAAAACGTTGGGAGTATCTGTATGAAGCAGAAAAAATGCTTGCAGATGAAATGATCGCAACACCATTACGTTACTACAATACGGTTGTCCTTGAAGCAGAAGGTGTCGAAGGGATTCTTCGTCATCCAGTTGGATACTTTGATTTGAAATATGCGGATAAGAATTAAACCGGTTTGAGTACTGTTGAATGATTCTTGGAGGAATGGCTCATCGGATAAGATGGGCCATTCCGTATATACATAGAAGGAAGGTTCTACATATGTTATTGCCAAAAGCGTTGGAGCGAGGGGATACGATTGGTATCATTGCCCCTGCTAGTCCCCCAGATCGGAAACGACTTGAAGCTGCTATTTCTTTTTTCACTGACCTTGGTCTAAAGGTGAAGCTTGGGAAGAATATTAATAAAGTATATGGTTATTTGGCTGGAAACGATGATGAACGGTTGGACGACTTTCATCAAATGGTGGCAGATGACGGAATTAAAGCGATTGTCTTTGCTTGCGGTGGCTATGGAACTGCAAGAATCGCTTCCAGGTTAGATTATGAATTGATTAAGCAACATTCTAAAATCATCTGGGGATATAGTGATATAACATATTTACATACAGCTATCCGACAAAAAACTGGGCTTGTTACTTTCCATGGGCCGATGCTCAGTTCTGATATTGCTGATTCGGATTTTGATCCACTGTCAGCTGCATCTTTTCAACAATTATTTAAACCTACAATACTACAATACAATGAAACAATCTCCAACTTAGAAGTTCTGGTTGAAGGAAAAGCAACAGGGGAGCTAGTTGGTGGAAATCTGACATTACTTATCAGCACATTAGGTACAGAATTTGAAATACAAACGAAGGGAAAGGTACTTCTTTTGGAAGATATAGACGAACAGCCTTATAGGATTGATTCGATGTTGAATCAGTTGACTCTCACCGGCAAGCTGGAAGAAGCCGCTGGGGTGATCATCGGCCCATTTACCAATGCCGAACCAAAAAAGAAACCATCTCTCAGTCTAGAAATAATTTTGCGGCATTATTTGGAGAACTTATCTATTCCTGTTTTGAGCGGATTCAAGATTGGTCATTGTAATCCACATTTTGGTGTCCCTCTTGGTGTTGAAGCCACAATAGATTCTCAAGCCAAAACTTTATCCATTATGCCGGGGGTTAATTGAGGGTTTTTGAAAGGAGAGGTATATTTGTTCAAACATTCATTTCCATTGCCAGAAACATTTCACGTATCTAGTGTCCAGGTTGCAACAATCTGGACAGAACCGGAATCCCCGAGACTGATCGATGAATTGGCTACGGGAAATCCTACGGACATAAAACGGTGGCTGGAAGAGTTATCAAAGGAAGAAAAATTGGCATTAATCAGCGAAGACCGTATTCAGACTCAAATTCTATATGGAGAAGCAGTAGTCGTTACAGAGGTGAGAGGGGATTGGGCACAAGTTTATGTTCCGAGCCAGCCTTCTAGAAAAGATAAAAGAGGATATCCAGGATGGGTCCCTTTATCCCAGTTAAAACAAGTAAGCCGGAAGACGTGGTTCCAGCCAGAGATGGCGGCAGTTAAGCTGGAATCGGTATGGTTGGAGAACGAAGCAGGAGAAAAACTCATCCATCTCAGTTATATGACTTGCTTACCGGTACAAAATGTGGGAGCTGATCGAGTGGAGGTAGCCACGCCACAGGGGAAAGGTTATTTGCCAAAAGAAGCGGTTGAGTTATTCCTGACAGAGGATGGCGGGGAGAGAAAACCCGGGCAAAGCATTATCGATTCGGCTGCGAAGTTTATCGGTCTCGAATATCTTTGGGGAGGGATGAGCGCCTTCGGGTATGACTGTTCTGGATTTACTTACGGAATGCATAAAGCTAATGGTTATCAGATTAGTAGAGATGCATCCGATCAGGCGGAGGGTGGAAAAGATGTTTCGCTCGATGAATTAATGCCAGGTGACTTGCTGTTTTTTGCTAAAGGAAAGGCAAGGATTCACCATGTTGGAATTTATTATGGAGACGGAAAAATGCTCCATGCACCTTCTACGGGCAAGGGAATTGAGATTGTGAGTCTGGCAGGAACCAAACATGAACAACAGTTATGCAGCGCAAGACGATATTGGGATGTGGGAGAGAAGTGAGAATGACAGAAGAAAAAATACTAGAAATCAATCACTTGAAGAAGCATTTTGATCTGGGTAAGAATCAACTATTAAAAGCAGTTGATGGAGTAACCTTTCATATTCGTAGAGGAGAAACCTTTGGACTCGTCGGTGAATCAGGTTGTGGTAAATCCACCATTGGACGCACCATTATTGGACTCTATAATAAAACGGAGGGTGATGTTTGGTTCAATGGGCGTAATGTTCATGAACTAAGTGAGAAGGAACTATTTAAGCTTCGTCGGGAAATGCAAATGATTTTTCAAGATCCCTATGCTTCACTAAATCCAAGGTCCACTGTTCGTGAAATCATATCAGAGCCGATGGAAGTTCATCAGCTCTATAAAAACAAGAAAGAACAAGATGAACGTGTATATGAATTGCTGGAAGAGGTTGGTCTGAATCGGGATCATGCCAACCGTTATCCTCATGAATTTAGTGGTGGTCAGCGTCAACGAATTGGGATTGCGAGGGCTTTAGCGTTGGGCCCGGATTTCATCATTGCAGATGAACCGATTTCTGCACTAGATGTTTCGGTTCAGGCGCAAGTCGTCAATTTATTGAAACAGTTGCAAGAAGAAAAAGGACTTACTTTTCTTTTTATCGCTCATGATTTATCGATGGTAAAGCAAATCTCAGATCGTATCGGAGTCATGTACCTTGGTAACATGGTGGAGTTGACGGAAAGCGAGATGTTGTATGAAAAACCGCTTCACCCGTATACTCAAGCATTACTTTCGGCAATTCCAATACCTGATCCGGATATTGAGGAAAAACGGGAACGGATCATTTTAGAAGGAGATCTTCCAAGTCCGATAAATCCACCGAGCGGTTGTGTATTTCGAACCCGTTGTCCATTTGCAATGGAAGTATGCAGCAAGGAGAAGCCCGAGTGGCAAGAGGTGGAAAATAACCATTTCGTCGCTTGTCATCTTTATAATAAAAATGTGAAGAACACCTTAGACAAGGACCCGGTTGTAAACATCAGGTAATTGATGAGAACAATTATGATGTACTTTTCCTACTGACATAATTCTTTGCAACAGCAGTATTTCTTATCATAATAAAAGTTAACCCTGTTTATAGGCAGGGTTTTTTACTTGATGTGCACTTGAATTTATATTCCTGTAAAATAGGAGGCACTTATGACTAAAAATATTTATATTGTGCGGCATGCTGAAGCAGAAGGACAGGATCCTCAAGCAAAACTAACCGAAAGAGGTTTAAAGCAAGCAGGTATATTAGCTGATTTTCTCTCAAATGTAAAGGTTGAGCGCATCATTTCCAGTCCTTACGTCCGAGCAATTGAAACGATGAGACCCTTTGCTGAGAGAAATAATTTAAATATTGAATTGGACGACCGATTAACGGAACGAGTCCTTAGCACCCAATATTTCTCTGACTGGATGGATAAACTAGAAGCGACATTCTTTGATATGGATTTGAAGTATAAAGGCGGAGAGTCCAGCCATGAGGCGCAAAGCCGGATTGTCGAGGTTTTCAAAGAGGTGTTGGAGAGCGATTACACAAATACATTGATTGTTGCTCATGGTGGCATCATTTCGTTATTATTAAATTACTGTGATGGAGAGTTTGGTTTTGAGAATTGGAAACAATTGAGCAATCCAGATGTGTTTTTAATAACTGGTTTAAATGATTCATATCAATATAAACGGTTATGGAATGATTAACTTTTTATAGGAAAAGCTAATGACGATTTTTCATGTATTTAACGGGCTGTAATACTCACCATCTCTAAACATGCCGTAAGTCAAAATCCGAAGGTGGAGGACAAACAGCCCATTTTCTGATTATGTTTAACTAACATTTAGTGGGTGGGGGAGGGAAGCTTCACTAAATGACTTTATTTTAAAGGAGAAATATAAATGGATGTTTTCGCTGAATTTATTGCAGGAATCGGTGACTTAGCAAACCGTGAAAGAACAGAAGAAGTATTAAACTGGGTACAGACTAACTATCCCAACTTAGAAAAAGAAGTAAAATGGAATCAACCGATGTATACAGATCACGGTACATATATTATTGGCTTTAGTGTATCAAAAAAACATTTAGCTGTGGCACCTGAAAGTGTGGGAATTACCCATGTTGAAGAGGACATTAAAAGGGCCGGTTATGATTATACGAAAGAAATTATCCGAATTCCTTGGGATAAACCGGTTGATTATGAATTACTAGCGAAGATGATTGAATTTAATATTTGGGATAAGAAAAATACTAAAACCTTTTGGCGGTAGAAGTGACTGGGGGAGGAGATTAGTGGGACAGCTTGTTCAAATTGAAAATATCAGTAAAGTATACCAACAAGTGGAAGTTTTAAACCGAATTTCACTAACCATTGACAAACAACAAATCATTGCCTTTTTAGGTGGTAATGGTGTAGGGAAAAGCACATTGCTGCGCATCATAGCAGGGATAGAAAGACCAACTTCTGGGAAATTCACTTATCGGGATAAAAAGATGAGCATCGGGTACGTTCCCGAGAGATTTCCTAAAGATATCCGCTTTACACCTGGTGAGTACTTGACATATATAGGAGAAATCAGCGGGTTGCCTGAAAGAGAGAGGCGCGAGACGATAGATGGTCTTATGCGGCGTTTTAAATTAAATGAGTACAATCATGAACGGGTGATGAATTTATCAAAAGGTAACATCCAAAAAGTTGGTATCATTCAAGGAGTCATGCGAAAACCAGATCTATTAATCTTGGATGAACCAATTTCTGGTCTTGATGCCGATTCACAGCAAGAGCTGGTGAAGTTAATGCAAGAGTTAAAAGAGGAGGGTACTACTATTCTTTTAACTTATCATGAAGCTGATTTATTTGAGAAGGTAGTTGATGTCGCATTTGATTTAACCGGTGGACGGCTTTCAAAAAAGGTTGCAGATGAAAAAGAAACATTGAAAAAAATAGAACTGGAACGAATCGATGAACAAGTTGTAATGATGTGGGAAGAAGTACGGAAATTGGAAAAGAAGAATGATAGCTTAGTGCTGCATGTCCATGCAAAAGACAGTGATACGGTACTTTATCGGATACTTAAGTTGAATGGTAGTGTCAGAAGTGTACATTACTACAAGGTACAGCAAAGTGAAGAGAAAATTGATTGAATGATAAGGAGAGGGTTTGATGAAGAGTCTAATCAAATACAGCTTGCATGACTATATTCGGGGGAGTGTAAAATAAACTGTGTAAGTGAGAGAGCGTACGGCTCTTGCTTCGCAGTTTATTTTTTTATTGTTAGAATAAACATATAAGATTGGGAGGTTATTCTA
>NZ_JBHUDE010000137.1:0-18815 GCF_042678205.1 Oceanobacillus luteolus | reverse complement strand
TAGGAATATCCCAGAGCGTCCAAGTCATTTGACATATCAACAGGTTGATTAACAAGGGAAATAATAGGCGGAAACTAAGTGCCTAAACATAATATACGAGGAGGATATTGGGATGACAAACGCAACAAAAGAATTGAAAAAGAGAAATGAAGTTCCTGTTGAATTGACATGGCGTTTGGAAGATATTTTCGCAAGCGATGAAGATTGGAAAAAAGAATATAAACAACTGGAGGCAGACCTCCCGCAAATTGATAAGTTCCAAGGGAAATTGGATACTTCTGCTGATGCGTTATATGATTTGCTGAAATTACAGGATGACTTATCATCCCGCTTAGGTAAATTATATACATATGCTCATATGCGCTACGATCAAGACACGACCAATTCTTTCTATCAAGACTTAAATGCCCAGGCAGAGACGCTGTTGACAAAGGCGTCCAGTAAAATGAGCTATATCGTACCTGAAATTCTTGCTATGGAAGAAGGGAAACTCGATCAGTTTTTAGAGGACGAGGAAGAGCTTAAGCTTTATGAAAAAGTATTGACTGATATCGCTAAAAGACGTCCTCATGTGTTGAGCGAAAAAGAAGAAGTACTATTAGCTGAAGCTGGGGAAGCTCTGTCAACTGGTGCGCAAACGTTTGGAATGTTGAATAACGCCGATTTAACTTTCCCTTCCATTAAAAATGAAGACGGAGAAGAAGTAGACGTCACTCACGGACGATATTCCACTTTCTTGGAATCCAAAGATCGTCGAGTCCGTAAAGACGCATTTATGGCTGTTTATGACACGTATGGAAAATTTAAAAATACATTTGCTGCAACACTTGGTGGAAATATTAAAAAAGATAATTTCTATGCAAAAGTACGTAATTATGATTCTGCTAGGCAGGCTGCACTTTCCAATAACCATATTCCAGAAGAAGTATATGATAACCTTATAGCAGCAGTGAACGAAAGATTACCACTTCTACACCGTTACACAGAACTAAGGAAAAAGGTTCTTGGAGTCGACGAACTTCATATGTATGACCTTTACACACCATTAGTCAAAGAAGTCGATATGAAGGTGCCGTATGAGAAAGCAAAAGAGTATGTATTAAAAGGTCTTGAGCCGCTTGGAAGTGATTATCAATCCATCTTGAATGAAGCTTTCAACAATCGTTGGATCGATGTCGAAGAGAATAAAGGAAAACGAAGCGGAGCCTATTCTTCGGGCACTTATGGAACAAATCCATATATTTTAATGAACTGGCAGGACAATATTAATAATACGTTCACGTTAGCCCACGAGCTGGGCCACTCGGTTCATAGTTACTATACAAGAAAGAATCAGCCATATCGTTATGGAAACTACTCGATTTTCGTTGCCGAGGTTGCTTCAACAACAAATGAAGCATTGTTGAATGATTATTTGTTGAAAAACCTTGAAGATGAACAAGAAAAAGCTTATATTCTGAATCATTTCCTAGAAGGCTTCAGAGGGACTGTTTTCCGTCAAACGATGTTTGCAGAGTTTGAACATGATATCCATGTACGGGCTCAAAACGGTGAAGCTTTAACTGCTGATAAGTTAACAGAAATTTATTATGAACTCAACAAGAAGTATTACGGTCCAGCGGTAGTGAGCGATGAGGAAATTGGTCTCGAGTGGGCTAGGATTCCACATTTCTACTACAATTATTATGTGTATCAATATGCTACTGGTTATTCTGCTGCAACATCCTTGGCACAGCAGATTCTTGAAGAGGGAGAGCCTGCAGTAGAACGTTACCTCAATTACTTGAAGGCAGGAAGCAGTGATTATCCGATCGAGGTGCTTAAGCGCGCAGGTGTGGATATGAATTCGAAACAGCCAATTCTATCTGCACTTGATGTATTTGAAGAGAAACTTAACGAGATGGAGAAATTATTAGGATAAATGTAAAGTTCATTCATAATGAATGACGTGCTAAGGGAGCAGCGTAATCCAGCTGCTCCCTTAGCGCATTCTACGATACACTTTTTTCTTTTGAGTCATCGAATAAAGCATTAAGTAAATAGAAATAAACAGTAGGGGAAGAGTTAAGTATAGAGGGATAAGTCTCATTAAGCCAATGACGTTAATAAATAATGCAAGGATTAATAATAGAAAAAAGAATAATGGAAGTAAGTTATTCATAAGCCACCTCCTTGTTACTATAAAATATGAATGACAAACTAAAATATAACTATCTCGAAAATATCACAAACTAAAATTGAACAATTTGTGAATGTATGCACAAAAAAATTGCGCGTTGAAAAAAATGCTGTTATTATATAATTGTAAGTTGAAACAAACAAAACCCCTTTTGTTTGATCATGAAACTTTCTCCCATCCCCCTTTGTAATCATACAAAGACGGAATACTTGAGAATATACGCTGCCCCGTATATTCTCATTTTTTTATGCTTTTATTTCCTGATAGTCGTTTAGGCTGAGGTAGGGGAGTGTATTAGAAATCAATGGGTCTAACGATTTAAAAGTTAAGCGATTACAATATTTCTGTTGTTATTATCAGACAATAAATCCATATAGTTTGGTCATATTGTCCAAATGGGACAAAATTTTATTTATGGGTCACAAAATGTCCTGTTAGTGAACATTTTGTGAATAAAGGCACATATCTATTGTCAAATAGTCCATGTGCTGTTAATATAAAATCATAAGTTGAAACAAACAAAAACCCCTTTTGTTTGATCATGAAACTTTCTCCCATCCCCCCCTTTGTATTCATACAAAGACGGAAATAAGGATATACGCTGCCCCGTATATCCTTTTTTTATGTCTTTATTTTGATATTGTAATAGCCGCTTCCACCTTTGATTCAAAAAAATAGACCGACTATTATATAGTCCGTCAATTTTTTGGTTTCCAGTATGTTTCATCTTCACTTTCAACCATCTCAACTAATTGTCTCAATTGTAGTTTTCTCATTTCTTTTAATACTTTCGTTTCCGACCAATCATAGATAATCCCTATTTCTGAAGTTCCAACAATGGAAGACCTTCTTACAAACTCCTCTAGGGAAGGCTTCGAGGATGGAATCGGGTGATATTGTAAGATCTCACTTAATACTAGTTCATATATTTCATACGGATATAACCCAGATACTTTAATGCCATGATCCTCCACGACTTGATTAAAAAACACTAGCGTCGGTAAGGTTTCTACATCCATTTCTTTTGTTAAGCGTAAATCACATTGATAAGCGCGTTTGGCAGAAGAGGAAATGATATCTTTTTCAAATTCCTGCATGTCCAATTTTGCTTCTTCTGCACAAGTAAATAAAACATCTGACTCCGAAATATCCAACTTGTCGATAAATAATTTTTCCTGAAGTTTACGCAAATAAACTTTGCCGGCACGTTTTCCTTGTAACTCGGATGCCTTGATGGCCAGGGAGGTGATCCAAGGATGTGTTGCTGGAGAGTTTTCTGTCTCCACTTTTGATTGCAACGCATGCAGTTCCCGTTTTGTCACTAAGGAAAAACGTCCACTCACAATTGCTCGTACAGTGAAAAACCTTCCATATTCAAATGTTAATTTCTTAAGGTATGATTGCAAAGACCAGCATTCTTTAGAAAAAGGATCCATGAACAAATAGATTTCCACAGGTTTTTGTACAGAATCTATATAGTTGAAACCAGCTGATGAGCTCAAATGATTGGAACTCTTAAGCTCAGATTGCTGCCAGCTCACATCAAATCCTCCTTTCCTTTATTCTGGCGTGTTCATCATATGGTTAGCAGTAAGCGTCAATTTCTCAAACATGACTGTTCGATATGGCTCTTCGATACCAACTTCATTTAAAGCTTCTTCCATACAATCCAACCATGCATCTCTGCGGCTTGGTGTAATCGGGAAGGGGAGATGCCTTCTGCGCATCATCGGATGACCTCTTTCGGCTTCATAAGCTCGCGGTCCTCCAAAAAATTGTGTCAAAAATAATGTCTGTCTTCTAGCAGTTTCCGTCAAATCCTCTGGAAAAATTGGAATAAGTAGAGGATGTTTTGCTACACGGCTATAAAAACTGTCGACAATCTTTTTAATCGTTTCTACTCCGCCAATCGCATCATATATGGAGCGATGTCTAATCTCCTGCATATAAATAACCCCTATTTTTAATCTTTAATTTTTAATCTAGGTTACCTCGTTTAGAAATGAAGTCACTAAACGGGCGCTCCCACATTTGTGCTAATTGTAGCAGTGCTATAGTTTATGAGCAAATAAACAGACTTAGTCAAGGTTTAATTTAGGAATTGTGTTAGTGTCTTCCATCTAAATTTTTCAAGCTTATATAAAAGCGTTCAATCTTGTTAGGTGTACGGCGTTTGGGGATATGATGTTCCTCCAACAATGCATGGAATGTCTTCTGGCCTTCATCAAAATTCTTGACCTCTAATTCCAATTCATAATCTTCTTGGTCATTGTAGCGGCTATAATCCAATACGAATAAGTTTGTTCCATCCTCATATTCGCGCCTTACCGTTGTAAGACTGCCAAAATTAATCAGACCTTCTATTTTCACATCAAGCTTTTTCAGCTGATTAAGTGTATGTTCTTTCTCTATCGGTTTCCCATTCAACCAGCTTTCGGCTTCTTCTGAAGTCAAGTGATCGTGGGTCTCGAGCAGTCCATCGCCGTATGGCTCTTTTAAGGTCAAGATGTATTGTCCATTTTTCTTCCGGATTCTCAATGCACAGCCTAGCTCTTTTAAATCCAAATTCGCCGTTTCAAAATAATAATTTGTTTGCTCGGTACCCTCTTTTGGGAAAGGATAAGCATCAAGCAATGTGTCAAATTCATCTTTTGTTAATAAGTTTTTAAATTCAATTTCAATCTCCTGTGCCATAGAATGCCTCCGTTGTAAGTGATTATAATTGATTATGGCAATTTCTCAAGTAATATGCAATGAATAGCCTTTTTTATCGTGTGTGGTAAAATAAGAGGGTACATACTTCAATAAACAAATGGAGTGGTTGCGATGAATTGGGAAGTCTTGCTTGCACCTTATGAACAAGTTGTAGAAGAGTTAAAAGTTAAACTAAAAGGAATGCGTAAACAATTTGAACAAGAGTCGAGGCACTCGCCGATTGAATTTATAACAGCTCGGGTGAAGCCGATTGCTAGTATTATGGAAAAGGCTGAGAAAAGACAAGTGCCTCTGCATAAAATTGAAGAAGAAATCCAAGATATCGCAGGTATTCGAGTAGTATGTCAATTTGTTGATGATATATATACAGTTGTGCGCATGCTACAAGAGAGAAACGATTTCACCATCCTAAAAGAAATAGACTACATTAAAAATGAAAAAAGTAGTGGATACCGTTCCTATCACATGATTATTGAATATCCTGCAGAAACGATCCATGGGAGGAAATCGGTGCTTGCGGAAATTCAAATACGTACATTGGCAATGAATTTCTGGGCTACGAACGAACATTCCTTAAATTATAAATATAAGGGTCGTATACCAGAGAAAATTCAAAAACGATTACAATTGGCTGCTGAAGCGGCGTTTAATCTAGATGAGGAAATGTCGAAGATAAAAAATGAGATTCAAGAAGCACAGCGGATCTTTCATCGCATGTAAAAGACAAGGGGGAGAATAACGTGAAATTTGCTATTGTATCTAAAGGGGATAATCGCTCTGATACGATAAAAGCTACAATGAAGCAATATTTAACGGAATTTGATTTGGAATATGATGAGGATGAACCGGAATTGGTCATTTCCGTCGGTGGGGATGGCACGTTTTTAGAAGCTTACCACCGTTACTTACATCGCTTGGAGGAAACAGCGTTCATTGGTGTGCATACCGGTCATTTAGGTTTTTACACCGATTATACTCCGGATGAATTGGAAAAGTTGATTATCGAAATTGCTAAAACGCCTTTCCAAACGGTCGAATATCCACTTCTTGAGGTGATTATCCGATCCAAGACTGGGGAGAAAGAGGACAGGCTCCTATGCTTAAATGAAGTGATGATAAAAACGGCAGATGGTTCTTCTGTTGTTTTGGATGTTGAGATTAAGGGTGAGCATTTTGAAACGTTTCGTGGTGATGGGATTTGCATCTCGACACCGTCTGGAAGCACCGCATATAACAAGGCGCTGGGTGGGGCTATCATCCATCCTTCCTTTGAAGCGATCCAGCTAACGGAAATGGCTTCGATTAATAATCGAGTGTTCAGGACCATTGGCTCTCCGCTAATATTACCGAAGCATCATACGTGCATGTTGCGCCCAATGCGTGACAGCAGCTTTTTGATTTCGATCGACCATTATACGAATACGTTTTCAAATGTAAAATCGATCCAATGTCGAGTTGCCAACGAAAAGGTCCGCTTCGCAAGGTTCCGTCAATTCCCATTTTGGAACCGAGTGCGGGATTCCTTCGTTTCCGACGGTGAGAGTCGATTTTAAACAGATTGAGAGGCAGTACTAAACATGAAGTGGATTATAGATGAAGAAGAGGCTGGCATGTCCATCCGTGATTTTTTAAGAGATATCGGTGGACTATCCCGTCGCATATTGATCGCTGCTAAATCTGAGGATGGAAAGATTTTGTTGAATGGTGAAAAAGTAACCGTCAGAGGTTCACTTTCCTCTGGCGATGTACTTGAGGTGAAACTTCCACCTGAACCGATCAGCAAGTGGCTTTTCCCTGAGAAGCTCGATATCCCGATTATTTATGAAGATGATGCAGTACTTGTTTTAAATAAACCAGCTGGAATGCCAACTTTACCTTCCCCGCTGCACAAGTCGGGAACGGTCGCCAACGGCCTTCTAGCACATTACGAAAAAATAGGAAACCCAAACACGATCCATATTGTAACAAGATTGGATAAAGATACATCCGGTTTAATTCTTATCGCGAAAAATCGCCTCAGTCATAGTTTACTTGCAAAAAGTCAAAAGCAATTCGAGGTTCACCGGAAGTATCAGGCGATTGTTGAAGGGATTTTGAAGGATGAACATGGGAAAATTGATGCGCCGATCGGGAGGAAACCTGGATCGATAGTGGAGCGGGAAGTTACGCCAGAAGGAAAGCCGGCCCGCAGTAATTATCAAGTCATCCAGCGTTTATCCAATCATACTTTGGTGGAAGTTGAACTGGAAACAGGGAGAACGCATCAGATTCGTGTTCATTTTTCATATCTGAACCATCCTTTACTCGGCGATGATTTATATGGTGGGAAGAAAGAACATCTGAATCGTCAGGCTCTCCATTGTCATAAGCTTACGTTTACACATCCGTTTACAAAAGAAGTTCATCAACTTCACGTAGATTTACCCGTGGATATGAAAACGACAATCGAAAAATTATCTGAAGTTTAATCAAACGTACGAAACTTTTCTTCATTTAATGGTTGTTTGGAAGGGACGGAAACCGTTTTATGTTCCGGTAGACGATAAGCGGTAAGTTTATTGCCAAATACACAACCCGTATCGATATTAGCCGTGTGATTCACAATACGCGGCTCTAAAACTGGGGTATGGCCGTAAATAATCCATTTTTTCCCTTTATAATGTTTCGCCCAATCCCGTCGTATGGGCATTCCTTTTTCATCGAATCCACCAGTTATATCCCCATATAATACAAAGGTTTTTACCTTTTTATCGGTTCGGCCGATAAATTCTTCTTTGATTCCCGCATGACAAACCACCGCATTTACTTCAGGGATTTCAAGATAAAGGGGAGCATTTTCATATAGTTTGGTAAACTTATAACGGATTCGCTGCTGTTCTTTTTTATCCAAGGCCTGGAATTCTGCAACCGTTGTCTCTAACCCATGGGTTTGTTGCACATTTCTTCCTAGAAAAAAACGGTATAACTTATTACAATGGTTTCCAGGCACGTACTTGGCAAGATTTTCGGTGACCATTTGATAAACAAGGCGAATCACTGCAATGGAATTCGGACCCCGGTCTGTCAAGTCACCAACAAAGACGGGAATCCGGCCGGCAGGATGAATGAAAACTTCATTCTTGTACTGATACCCAAGTTTGGAAAATAAATCATGCAATTCGTCCATACAACCATGGACATCTCCGATTACATCTATTTTCAAAAACATTACCTCCTTATTTGAACGGTAGTGTAGATAAATATGTTTTCTATGGTAAGCCTATTGTATACAAACTTATTTATTATATAAAGTGAAACTGCATTCAATTAATTATCTCATGATTAGAGGTTAGGGTTTACAGCCCGTAAATGCGTGCTAAAATAATTTATATCTTCTTCTTCATTAGTTTTGCCAAATTGTAATTTTTACATGATGGGGAGTGGAGAGGTTTGTAAGAAAGGATTGATCCGCATGACAGATTCATTAGAAAAATACGAAGCATTATATGAAGAAAAACATCAGGCCCATTGGAGAAGATTGCAAACGTCTCTTGAACAGGATGACTTGAATACGTTTAGAGAAGAATTTCTTGATATGCATACGTATGATCAAGCGAATTTTTTCATTGAGCAGGAAGAAGATATGCGCCAACGTATTTATGGCTATCTATCACCAGCTGAGTTTGCTGAGATTATTGAAAGTATGGAATTTGAAGATACAATCGGCTATTTTACAGAAATGAATCCGCAATATTCGGCGGCAATACTATCCGAGCTTCCAGCGGATGATACGGCAGATATTTTGAATCTGTTGGAAAAAGAAGAAGTCATGAGCTTCTTGACTGCGATGGAATCCGAATCAGCGGCTGAAGTAAAAAGCTTATTGAATTACGAAGAAAAAACAGCCGGTAGTATCATGACTACCGAATTTATTGCCATCTATAATATCCATACCGTCAAACAGGTAATGCAGTTATTGAAGGAAGAGGCTCCAGATGCAGAAACGATTTATTACTTATATGTCATTGATGAAGCGAAAACATTAGTGGGAGTTATTTCTATCCGTGATTTAATCATTGCTGATGAAGATACTGTCATTAAGGAAATTATGAGTGAAAAGGTTGTCGCAGTATCTGTAGCGAAAGACCAGGAAGAAATTGCCCAATTATTTCGGGACTATGATTTCCTTGCTGTACCTGTTGTTGATTTTCAGAATCGATTACTTGGGATTATTACCGTTGATGATATTTTAGACGTTATGGAAGAAGAGGCGAGTGAAGACTATTCCTTGCTTGCAGGGGTTTCTGAAGATGAAAGGCATACAGACACAGCTTTTCAAGCAGCTAAAAAACGGTTGCCTTGGCTTATCATTTTACTGTTTCTTGGCTTGATTACCGCAAGTCTAATCAGACAATTTGAAGATACTCTGGATCAAGTTGCAATATTAGCTATTTTTATACCGTTGATTGCTGGGATGGCAGGGAACACTGGAACACAATCTCTCGCGATTGCAGTCCGTGGTCTTGCTTCTGGTGAATTTCAAAAGCAAGGGAAATTGAAATTGGTTTTACGTGAGCTTGGAACAGGTATGATTACAGGTTCGGTAAGCGGAGTTGTGATTGCTATCGTGATTTTTATTTGGCAACAGAATTTAGTGCTTGGGTTGTTAGTCGGTGTATCGATCATGGCATCACTGATTGTGGCAACATTAGCCGGATCGTTTATTCCGATGCTGATGGATCGCTTGAATATTGATCCGGCAGTCGCATCGGGACCATTTATTACAACATTGAATGATATTATTTCCATTCTAATATATTTCAGTATGGCTACGAGTTTCATGTCATACTTAGGATGAACGAACATAGGGATAGGAGGTCTGAGACCTTTTATCTCTTTTTTTTATGTATATTGCTCTCTTTATAAAACACAGTTGGGCGTTTGCCGCATATACTGATTATGAAAATTGACAGATAAAGGGGAGACGATTTGTGGATAACGAGAAATATGCTAAAAATCCAATATTATATATCCATCAGCCACAGAGTGAAGAGATTCATGCAGTTATGCAATATAATTATCGTACCATTAGGGAAAGAAATGAGAATGAGGCAGACCAAGAAAACCATGAAAGTAACCGGCCGATCTATAAGCAAACATCAGAGTACGAAGTGGATGCGGAATATGAGACAGAAAAAAAAGAAGGTAAGCATTTAAAAGAGAAGAAGTTTCATGAGATGACTTTGGAGGAGCAATTGCTCTACTTAACTGAAAAACCTGTTTATGCACCTCAAGTGGTTTGTGAAATCAGAACAGATAAAGGTATCGATCATGGGGTTATTTCAAATTATAAAGATGGAATAGCACACATCCGTGGAGGGGATGGGATTATTGAGATTCCAAAAGATAAGATTAATCAAATTCGAATTATTAGTTTTTAATTTTTAAACAAAATCTATCTTTACAAGAGGTTGTGCGATAAAACATACAACAGAAAGCGCCCACCTTACTTCATGAATGGTGGGCGCTCATTATTAAAGTCAAATTAATCTCTTCTTAACCGTACTGCTGGTAGGCAAGTCACATGGCAGAAGCAGTGTAAGTTTACGGTAATACAAATTCCTGTTGATTCTAAGTCATCTGGGCATTGTTGTGTCGGATCTTTTAAGTGACTGGGTCCACAGTTTTCTCCATCTTTTAATAGTAACTCCAATACCGCGCAACCTTTTTTATCAATGTGTTTTACACGGAAGATAAAGCTTGCAACAATACAGTCTTTGTCTGGTCCTGGGACTCTTTGATATCCGAAGCCTTTAAAAGGGCTCCCATCCTTGTTATACAAAATAATTGGAACTGTATCTTTACGGCGCCTTCTAGGCCGCGTTTCACCTAGCACTTCATTGATGGATTCCTCACAACTTGTGCGGCAGCAATCATCATCTTCCACAGCATTTTGAACTTTTTCTATCTCTTTTAAAACATCAAGAACACAGCTTCCAGTATCAAAATCTTTTCCACAACCACAGCTCATACACAATTACTCCTTTCGCAAAAATATTGACTTTCTGATATAAGATATGTGCAAATGGGTGGTTGGTGTGGGCAGATATACTGAAAATCTATGTAGACAGCCTATATTATATAGGCATGTATTTGAGAAAGTAGGGTATAGGTTAGTAGAGGGCCCTCAATAATCATTCGGAGCTGTCGAATCATATATTAAATAAAAAGGGGGAGATGTGCTTGGGGTATATTATGCCAGTAGATAGGTTTCAGTACATTCAATATCAAGAGCGGATTCGTCCTGAAAAAATATCCACTTCTCCAGTGAATCCATCCTTTAAAGTTGTTTTAGAAAAAGAATACGAACAAATTTCAAGTGAGTACGAACGTCTTCTGCCAAGTTCTTATAAAAACATACCACTCAAACCTCAAACTCAGAAACTCACTGACTATACTTTCGCAAAAATGACAGGTATCGGCCGCAATTTTAATGAAACCATCTAAAATGGGATGTTTGAACATATCAAACATCCCATCTTTTATGGTTTCGATTGAAAATCGGATAGAGCTGTAAATCTTTACCTTTCTCATATTCTGCAAGGAAAATATCCTTCAACTTGTAATTTCTCTTGTCTAATTGCTCCATCAACCATGCTTCAGTTAAATTCTTTTCCCTCAGGTTGTCATAAATGATTTCACCGTCACTGATTAACGTGACTGGCAAAGCTGTTTTTACTGGAGAAAACTTCATATCCTTCCGTGTAGGAATCTGAAAATCCGACTTTTTTAATACAGATACTGTACCATCCATTTCGAGAATGGCATATTCCACTTCCTCAATGGAAAAAACATCTTTCGCCCGAAGCATATGCTTCAACTGGTTAATATCCAATTTGTTTTTCTTCATTTCATCCCGAACGAATTTCCCATTATAAATGACGATTACAGGGTTTCCTTCAAGCAAGTGACGTGATCGCTTATACCGTTGTGTAATAAATTCGGTAACATACATCAGACCACCCCATACAACGACAACGAAGAATATCTGAGGTATTCCATTATTGTCATCATAAAGTGCATTGCCAATTAATTCCCCAAGAACAATCGCGGAAATAAAATCAAACGCTGTAATCTGTGATATTTGCGTTCTTCCGAGGATTTTAGTGAGGGCAAAAAGTGCGACAAATCCAAAGACTAGATCAAAAAACATTTCGGTGAACCCTTGCATTTGTAATATCCCTCCAGTCAACGAGCTTAGTATCTCCAACTGAAAGGGTTTTATGTACGTTGTAATTGAAATATAGACCCGAGAAGTTTAAATGAAATTCGCTGAGTAGTTTCCTTGAAAACAATAAAAAAAGCATGATATCTCCCTTTATAATAAATGGAGATAACACGCTATTTTCATTCGTTATAATTCCTTCACCATAGTCACATGCGGTATGCCTGCATCCATAAATACATCAGAAACGGTCTTGTAGTTTAGTTGATTATAAAAGCTTTCCGCATGAGTTTGGGCGTTTAGCTTTGCTTTGTTGACGCCATTTTCACGGATTGTATTTTCCATTTCTTCCATAAGCATTTGTCCGAAATGCTTTCCACGGAATTCTTTAAGCACACAAATCCGTTCAAGTTTCCCATAATCATCTACAAAGCGGATTCTGCCCGCAGCTACGGGCTGATTATCTTCATATCCGATAAAGTGGGTAGCTGTTTCATCATATTCATCAAGTTCTTCTTCTTCCGGTACATGCTGTTCTTCAACGAAAACAGTCATGCGTACGAAAAATGCGTCATCTAGTTCTTTCTTTGTTGTAACTTTTCGGATTTCCATGTATTCCTTATTCCTTTCCAAATACGAAGGTATCGTGCACCGTCCATTGTCCATTTTCTAATTGATATAGAAGCTGAAAGCGATCAACCGTATCTTCATATTGATGATTTTCCATGTTGAGTCTGCCAAGAATATCGGTAAATTCAACATGTGTTAAGTCTTGTGCCAGTGTAACATGTGGAACGAAAGGATGTTTTCTCGTGTCTTCGAATTTTCCGCTATGCAGCTTTTCTTCAAGTTCGATAATTTCATCAGATGGTTCCACTTTAAAGTAGATTGTATTTGTAACCGGCTCAAACGAGCTTACTTTTGTAATTCTGAGAGGGAATGGTTTTGTTTCATTTGCAATTCGCTTAAGTTCTGAAACAACTTCACTTAATTTTCCTTCGGCTATAGTAAAACTGCTCTTTAATGTAACGTGTGGTGGAATCAAAGCATAATGTGGATCATATCTTTTCCGATAGGAGTTAGCAGCGTCTTGTATTTCTTTCGATGGAAAGTAAGCAATTCCAAAATTCATCATAAAACCTCCCGTTTAATTTTCTCTGTATGAATTATTTTTTATTATAGCAAACTTAGCAAAATAAGCTACAAAGTTTTTAGCTTCTTTAGAAATTTCACTGTTTTTTCATAAAATATCATTGAAAATTAACTGGTAAAAGATAATTTAGTTAATCGATGATGCTTGTCAACGCGCGTATCATATCTTTTTGCCAATATTTCCACGTGTGTAATCCGTCTTCCAACTCATGATAGATATAATTGCTGTTTTTACTCGATAAAAATTCATTTAGTTCACGGTTCGGGGTTAATTGATCTTCAATCTTCCCGTCAGATAGTTCTGCTTTGTCTTCTTTTTCACCAATCGTGTGGTAAATATCCAAGGAACTTAAATCTTTAGCTTGCTTCACTTTTTCCATTATGGCTTCATCGACATATGGGGAATGTAATATCACTTTACCAAAAGTGTTGGGATACTTTAACGCTGTTAATAAAGCAAATGTCCCAGCGAGTGAATCGCCCATCAATATCCGTGATTTACCCATATGATAAGTAGGAAGCTCATTGTCTAATAGGGGTACGACTTCTTTTACGAGGAACTTTGTAAAAGCATCGTGTTCTTCACCGTTCGGATGATATTTCTTCCGTCGGTCATACCTATTTTTATAATGGATCCCTACGAAAATCGTATTCGTTAATTCGTAGTCTTCGTGGAGTCGGTCGCTATATGTTGCAATGCGTCCCATTTGAAAATAGTCGTCCCCGTCAAACATGATGCAAATATTATACTTGTAAAGGTCGGAGAAAGTTTCAGGAAAATAGATTTTAATTACTTTCGTTTCATGAAGATATATACTATCAATTTCTCTGTCTACCATCTTACCTTTTCTAGCCAATAGACTACACCTCTTGTTATATTTAGTACTTTCAGTTTACCATTTCTCATGTTGATGTTCTATTTCTTAGTTCGCTTGCTCGAGCAGCTGACTTTGGTGCAATTCGTAGTATGCTCCTTTTTGTTTGAGGAGTGCTTCATGATTCCCTTTTTCAATGATTCTTCCGTGTTCCAGCATAATGATCGTATCCGCTTCTTGCACCGTATTCAATCTGTGGGCGATGACAAAACTGGTTCTGCCTTTCATGAGTCTTTTTAGTGCGTCCTGGATCTTCAGCTCGGTGATCGTATCAATATTACTCGTTGCTTCATCTAAAATTAAGATGGAAGGATTCGCAATCAATGCCCGGGCAATCGTAAGCAGCTGCTTTTGTCCTTGGCTGATTCCGCTTCCAGTCTGATCAAGGATCGTGTCATAGCCATCATGAAGCTTCATAATGAAATCATGGGCATTGGCATCTTTTGCTGCTTGTATCACTTCTTCATCTGTTGCATCAAGCTTGCCATAACGAATATTTTCCCGGATAGTGCTGTGGAAGAGGAAGGCATCCTGCAACACAAAAGCCATATGTTTCCGTAAGCTGTTACGTGTGATATCCTTCAAATCAATTCCGTCCAATGTAATCTTCCCTGAATCATAGTTGTAGAAACGTGAAATCAAATTGATGATGGTCGTTTTCCCTGCGCCAGTATGCCCGACAAAAGCAACCGTCTCACCAGGTTTGGCTTCAAAGCTCAAGTTGTCGATGATCGTTTCTTCCTCATAAGCAAAAGTCACTTCATCAAAAACAAGATGACCATTAGTAGAGTTGATTTCTATGGCATTCTTTTCATCTCGTTCCTCTTTTTCTTCATCCATCACATGAAACACTCGTTCAGCTCCAGCAATAGCAGAGAGGAGGATGTTGAATTGGTTCGATAATTCGTTAAGTGGACGAGTAAACTGTCTTGCATATTCGGTGAAAATTACAATGATTCCAACTGTCACCAGCTCTTGATTACTATAAATCGCAAGCAATCCACCGACTAATGCAATTAAACCGAAGCTTAAAAAGTTCAGCATGTTCATGATTTTAGGGATCAGACCAGAGATCATCAACGCCCAGAATCCAGTCTTTTTCAATTCGTCGTTTCGTTCTTCAAAAGCATCGATTACTTTCTGTTCTTGGGAGTAGGTTTTAACGACATGTTGCCCAGAGACGATTTCTTCTACATAGCCGTTTACTTCACCAAGATTTTTCTGTTGTAATTTGTATAATGGTCCAGTTCGTGAAGTGATCCATTTCATGGAGAAAAACATCAGCGGCACAATGATCATCGTAACCGCAGTAAGAATTGGACTGAGAATAAGCATCACGACAACCGTTCCAACAAGTGTCAGTACACTGGAGAAAATCTGGATGACCGACTGGTTCAATGTGTTGTTCACGTTATCGATATCGTTTGTAAGCCGGCTCATCAATTCTCCATGCTGTCGTTTATCGAAATAGGAAATAGGCAGGCGATGGAATTGTTGGAATAAGTCTTTGCGTAAATCATAAACAGTATTTTGTGCGATGCCGATCATCCAATAGTTTTGCAGGAATATCGCTAGTGAATAAAAGAGATAGACAAATATTAAACCAATTAATAACCTGCCTAATCCGTCCGTTTCTTGGGGCACGATGTAATGGTCGATGGAATAACCGATGAGATATGGTCCGAGTAATCCAAATCCAGAACTAAGGAGTACCATGAAAATCACAAGAAGGAGCATGCCTTTTTGTTTGGACGAGTAATCCCAAATTCGCTTTAATGTAGCGCCCATATTTTTTGCCCGTTTCTTTTTTTCGGCATTAACCGAATCGATCGGCACTTTTTCATATTGAAAGGGGGCTTTCCAATCTTTACTCGACATATGCATGCTCCTTTCCGTGTTGAGATTCAACAATCTGTTGATATAGAGATGATTGTTCCAGTAATTCATGATGCGTACCAGTCGCTAGGATTTTCCCTTCATCCATTAATAGGATGCGATTTGCTTTCCTCGCGGTAGATATCTTTTGTGTAATAATCAGGATAGTGCAGTTGTAGGATTCAATGGCTCGTAATAATCTTGCCTCTGTCGCCAAGTCAAGTGCACTCGTACTATCGTCCAGCATCAAAATCTTAGGTTTACGGATTAACGCTCGGGCAATGGAAATCCGCTGTTTTTGCCCTCCAGACAAGTTGACGCCTTTTTGGCCAACCTTTGTATCATATCCATTTGGCAGATCCATTATCGTATCGTGGATTTGAGCATCTTTTGCTGCTTGAATGATCTCTGCTTCCGATGCGTTTTCCTTTCCCCATGTAATATTTTCCCGAATGGTTCCTGTGAAAAGAAGCGGGCTCTGGGGGACATAGCCGATACTGTTTCTTAATGTAGTGAAAGGATAATCTGTCACGGCTTTCCCATCAATGAACACATCACCCTTCGTCGGGTCAAAAAGACGGGGCATCAATTGGAAGATGGAAGTTTTACCAGCACCAGTTGCTCCCATAATGGCGAGAGTTTCTCCAGCATCCACAGAAAAAGATACGTCCTGTAAAACAGCTTCATTTGACCCCGGGTAATGGAAAAAGACATTTTTATATTCGACCGCACCATATTTGATTTCCAAATCACTCGTAATAACGTCTGACTCACCTTCATCTTCTAAAGATAACACTTCGTCTACACGCTCTGCCGACGCCTTTGTTCGGGAAAGTATCATTATAATGAAGGAAAACATCGAGATTGCCATGGCGACACGGAGTGCATAGTTTACGATGGAAACAACTTCCCCGACTTCAGCATTTCCGGCAATCGACTGGACATTTCCAAACCAGATGATAAAAATCAAACTTAAGTTCATGATGAATAAGAGAATCGGCATGGATGATTCGACAAAACGGAATGTTGTTTTAGTTGAAGTCGCCAAGTCATCATTCGCTTCCATAAAACGATTTTCTTCAAAGTCACGCCGTGTAAAAGCTTTAATTAACCGCATTCCGGAAAGGTTTTCCTGCATGACCCGGTTTACATTATCAACATTGCTTTGAACCTTGGCGAACATTTTACTGGCATATTTCATGACCAATAACAAAAAGAGAATCAATAAAGGTACGGTCACTAAAAAGATCAGTGCCAAGCGGGCATTAACAACAAAAGCCATAATAACTCCACCAAGTACAAGGAAAGGGGCTTTTGCCATAATCCGTAATCCCATGAAGATCATATTTTGGATTTGTCTTATATCATTTGTAAATCGAGTGACTAAACCTGAAGTAGGATATTGGTTCAAGCTCTTAAAGGAAAAATATTGGATGCGGGAGAAGAGTTTCTGTCTAATATCGTAACCAAACGCGAAGCTCACGTGTGAAGAGTAGAATGAGTTAATGACTCCAACTACGAGGGATAATGCTGCGAGTCCAAGCATGATACTTCCCCACATGACAATATTTCCAACATCCTGCTGGATCACTCCTTGGTCAATCATCAGTCCAAGAAAGAGGGGCAGGAGGAGTTCAATGGTGAGTTCGGTAAACATCATGATGTAAGCCACTATAATGGAAAACTTATAGGGCTTCAAAAAGGAAAACACATTTTTCAAAAGAATGACCCTCCAAGTAAGAAATATAATAATAACAATTGTTTTACTATTATAATTCGAATAGCTATAATTATCCAGTATTTTATTTCGGGAGTCGAAGTTTATTTTGAGGAGAGTTTGTATTGGCCTAATCGGGGTCAGGCTTAACTTTTAAAATTTCATTATTCTATACGCATTCCTTTACTACTACTCTTTTGTTTATGCTTTAGTTTAGGTATATTCCGCGAATCGTCCGGGCATAGGTTCGTGTTTAGTCCGTTCATTAGTCCGGACTTGAAATGGAAGCAGCTTAGTAAAAAATGATTTGGTCATAAAGATCCAACTGGGATTTCGTAATAATTATGGTATGATAATAGAAGTTAATAAATTTCGATACATATAATAGAAAGAGGGGCAAAAGAATGGATATCGCTAAAATGTCTATCGCACTAAACCAAGCTCAAGTACAACAACAGGCAAGCCTTTCCGTTATGAAAATGGTGATGGATAAAGGGAAGGTTCAGGCAAATGATATGTTGGAGATGATGGGTGAGGGCGCGGCAGTTCCAACAGCAAATCATCCGCATTTGGGTGGGAAAATTGATATTCAAGCATGAGAGAATTTACGTCTGTAATTATAGCAAAACTATCATTTTGTAAATAATGCTTGCATAGTTTGTAAATTTATTGTATAGTAATTATTGCAATCACGAATTACATATATGATTCCGTAGCTCAGCTGGGAGAGCGCTACCTTGACAGGGTAGAGGTCGTTGGTTCGAGCCCAATCGGAATCACTATTCAAAACGCTTGTCCTAAAAGGGATTGAGCGTTTTTTTATGTTTAGAATGATTATAAATTGAACACTCTTGTTGTCCAATTGTTGTCCAAATAAGAATAACAAGTGTTTTCGCAAGCGAATTAGCATCTATTATAAGATTTATCTAGGGATGTGAAGGAGTATGTTAAACTATGTATGTAGATTGTGAAAAGATGTACTTAAACTAACGAGGCAGCATTCCTGTAATGAACTAAAATGCGGGTTGTGTAAAAAAATAACCTCCTGATAGAATAAGAGAGTCCAAAAGCTTGCAGGCATTTATAGGACAAACTTAT
>NZ_JBHUDE010000136.1:0-18624 GCF_042678205.1 Oceanobacillus luteolus | reverse complement strand
TAGTTCTTCATGTGGCATAGAAAAGCACCTCCTTCAATTGATATTTCTATCTTAGCAAGAGGTGCTTCATTTTTGTATGCGTTGTTTGATTACGGGTTTACGATTTATTTATAGATTCTATCCAAAGTTGGTGATATGATTCAATTAGTAAGTATTAATTGTAGAAGGAGCGGTTACTTTGAGCGATTATTCTTCAATTGTAGTTCATTCTGCTGCAACAATTCTTGAACTATGCAAGGATCTTGATGAGAAACTTAAAGGATATTTAGTTGAAACAGATGATCGACCGGATATTTCCTATGAATTGCTAAAGATATTAACAATTTCAGACGACCTTGTTCAATTAGCAAATCCAGATAAAATATCTGGGGAGTTTTTTGCCTTGCCAAAAGAAGTTGTTGGTGGCTCTAAGGAAGCAGCAGTTTTTTCTAATGACCATGGATGGGATTTTGGGCCTTGGTTTGGTGAAAAAAGCGGTAGCATCAAATTAGGGATTAAAAAGGTAATTAAATATTGGGAAATGGACCCTGAAACAGTTGAATTGCACGAGGAAGCGCAGATAACTTCAAAAGAATTTGTTCGAGTTCGGATTGACAGTGGAATCCGTGAAGTGAAGGCATATGCAAAGGTTGTTTTTGACCAGTTCTTTTCAGATAAAGTATCGGTAGAAAAGTAACGAAAGTCTTCAGTGCCTTTTCCGAGACAGCTTTGAATAAAATATCCGGTGCCCGGCACCACTCGAAATTTGTCAATAATTATATAGTTAGCTAGGGCTGATCACTTACAGGTTTTCTTCAGTTCTAGCTTTTTAATATTCTTTTTAAAAAGTTTTTTATGAACCAAATTGAATTTTGCAACATGATTTATTATTAGACTATTATTTTTCAATCAAATAAAGCAATGAAAACATAATTTTGATTTATTTTTACCGTCAATAATTCATTTTTTTCTTGTATGAATACGAACGTAGGTTCTTGACTTCCGGATGGAAATCGCTTATCTTGTATGTAATCAAATAAAACAAAAAGCGAGGTGGCGAAATGGCAACGGTGGTTTCGAGTATTGGTCTTAGAGGAATCGAGGGGTACAAAGTTCAGGTCGAGGTGCAGTTGCTCCCAGGAAATGAAGGGGTCAGCATTGTTGGACTGCCTGATGCTTCGGTGAAGGAATCAAAGGATCGGGTGATGGCAGCGCTGTATGCGTATGACTGTGAAATTCCGGATAAGAAAATCATCGTCAACCTGTCTCCTACAGAGGAACGTAAGAATAGTCCATTTTTCGATTTGGCAATGGCAATCGGCATTATGAAAGAAGCTGGAGAGTTTAAGGATCCAATTCCTGAAGATGCTGCATTTTTGGGTGTGTTGTCCCTTGATGGTTCAGTGAAGTCTGTCGATGGGATGCTGCCAGCGATTATTGCTGCGAAGAAAGAAGGATTTAAGCGGTTATATCTGCCTGTGGATCACGAACTTCCTATTCACCACATCGATGGGATTGAATTTTACTTTGCTGAGACGCTACAAGATGTCATCGATTCATTTTCCGGTCAGTTATCTACTTTCCATATCTCCTCAAAGAACACCACCCAAAGTTCAGGAAATCCTGAAATAATCTACATGAAAGACTTCCAACATGTCCTCGGTCATCAACATGCAAAAAGGGCATTGGAAATCGCTGCAGCTGGTGGACATCATGTGTTAATGGTTGGTCCGCCGGGATGTGGAAAGAGTTTGCTTGCGGAAACGTATCCATCCATTCTCCCGCCCTTGAAACAAGAGAGTCAATTTGAAGTCATGAGCATTTATCAATTGGCAGGTGTAACGATCCATCAATCGGGACTCGCCCCTTTTCGTGAACCCCATCATTCGGCTTCAGCGGTCTCCCTAATTGGAGGAGGATCTAATCCAAAACCTGGTGAAGTATCACTTGCTCACCATGGTGTATTATTCCTTGATGAAATGGCTGAGTTTCCCAAACGAACGTTGGACATGCTCAGGCAACCGCTAGAATCCGGTAAGGTAACGATTAGTCGGGCTGCTTCCACCGTCACTTATCCGGCTAAATTCCAAATGTTAGGTGCGATGAATCCCTGTCCTTGTGGTTATATAGGTTCAAGGCATTACTATTGCACATGCACACCAAAGCAGATTGCAAAATACCAAAATAGAATTTCAGGGCCAATTGAGGATCGGATGGATATTTTGCTCAAACTAGATGCTGTTATCTTGGAAAATGAATCGGAAATCCAAAATGAAACATCTGCAGAAATCCGCACTCGAGTAATTAAAGCTAGGGAAAGGCAATACGAACGTTATCATGGTGATTTTACGAATGCAACAGTAGAAAATGAAAAGTTAATGACTTACATCCACCTTACTCCCGAGCAACAGGAAATGATGCACCAATGGACAAGCAAACACAATTGGAGCACTCGAGTACAAATGAAAATCCTCCGTCTCGCTCGTACCATATCTGATTTAAGTGGGCATAATGACATAACGAATGAAGCAATCTGGGAATCTGTCAACCTTCGTCGCTCTCAAGTCAATGACAAGAGAATCGAGGTGGCAAAGTAAAATTGGGAAGGAAGAAACGCACTTGGGTACCCCATGCCTTTTATCATATTGTGAGCCGTGGCAACCGCAGAGAAAATCTGTTTCATGACGAAGGCGATTTTAAAACGTTTTTATATATCTTGCAAACGGTAAACAGAAAAGTCCCTTTTGAGCTTGCCTCCTACTGTCTGATGAACAACCACTTTCATCTCCAACTCCGTTCGCGCAAGCAACCCGTCTCCAAAGTAATGTCCCTCATTAATAAACGCTACGCAGACTATTACAACACGAAGAACAATTATTCCGGACATGTTTTTGAAAAACGCTATTTCGATAAAATCATCGATACGAAGACTGGCATGCTTGAAGTGAGCCGTTATATTCATCTGAATCCGCTGGAGGCGGGGATGGTGGAAAAAGCAGAGCAATACAAGTGGAGCAGTTACAGATATTATCTTTATCTTCAGAGAGGTCCATTTTTAAATATGAATGTGATTTTGGATTACTTTTCTGGGGATGAGATAGAGAAGCGGAGGAAATATCGGGAATTTGTGGAGGAGGGGACTAAGGAGGTTCTTTATAATTAAAATGTATGATGGTAATGAAAATGGGGAGGTTCAAGCATGGACAAGGAAACTTTAAAGGCTTTAAGAAAGTGTATTGCAAGATGAATTGAAGCCGATAAATAGCACTTTATACGGTTAAGGATGATGTTTCCCTGCTGAAGAACGATCTAACTTTAGTGAAAGATGATGTTTTCTCGCTGGAGAACGACCTAACTTTAGTGAAGCATGATGTAACTGAAATTAAACAGGGACAGCTCCAATTATCCAAAGATATCTTTGCCAGTCTAGGCAACTATCATGATAGAGAGGCATGTCGACAGCAGGACTGAAGCTTTGAATAAGCGAGTCTATCATCTTGAATCCGAAATGGAAGAGGTTACACGGAAATTGGATTGATTATTGCTTCTAGTTAATTGGTATTCACTTAATTACAAGCAGTTTAATATAAATTAGGTTAAGAGCTAGTGCTGGATAATAATATCAGTTCTAGCTCTTATTTTTTACCTGTCACCAATCGAAATATGTCAGATTATATAACGAAGTGATCGAGTTTACTGGAGTGCTTGATGGGATTTGGTCAGCCCTTCTATGATGAAACAGTCATTTTTTGTGAGCGACTACTTAAATTGGTTATATTATAATCGGGTAGTCTACCGCTTCGGCGCCCTATACCCAGCATTTTCAGCCTCATCCGTCGAACAGAACCACTGTACCACGTTTTTCGTTCGTTCATAGTATGTGCTTCCAGGCACGTGATAGATTCCACTTTCACTGCCTTTTATATTACATTCACCGGATGAAGCACTAGTAGCAGTTGAACTACTGTTTTGGCTAGAGTTACTCGACTCGCCAGAGCTTGAAGTGTTACCCGAACTATTGGACCCGGATGCTTGTCCAGAAGCACTTGCTGTTTTACTAGTGCTTTCATTACTTTCTTCAGTGGTAGATTTGTTTTTATTAGATGAACTGGAGCTTGCTGCCACACTGCTGCTTGCTACTTTTTGTTCGTTAGTTGCAGTGCTCTCAGCAGTTTGTTTAAGCTCATCCACTTCTTTTTCAAGATCAGCTTTTTCTTCCGCTAATTGCTCCTTTACTTCTTCCAATGTACTGTATTTCTTTTGAAGCGAATCGTTTTCCTTTGTTGTAATTGCTAATTCATCTTCCAAGTCTGAGACAGAGATGTTCAGCGTTTCTAACTCTTCTTCCAACTCTTCCTTGTTGCTTTCCAACGTTATGATTTGTTCGGTCAGTTCTTCATTCTTTTCTTGTTCCTGTTGTAAATCGATATAAACTTGGTCGTTTCCAATGCTCAAGCCAAACATAATCAGAAACAGAATGAACGATGCGGCAGAATACCCAATCTTTTTCCACTTCCTGATATCTTTTGCCCGGAACCACACAAAAAATAAAACAGCAGCTAATAGCAAAATCAAGACAATCTCCATTATTTATCCCCCTGTATCGTATTGGTTAATACGAACTGCTTATATATGAAAAAAATATAATGAGGATTTCCATTATATTTTTTCTGCTAAGTTCTATGCTGTTTTCATGTTGTGTGGATTGGTGTGAACGTAGGTCTTATAATGATTATTTTTTCTTTCGCCGTCTGCGTTTCGGATTAGGTACATGAGGCAGGACTTCTATGTATTTTTCTGTTCCTTCATATAATGCATTTGGCTCTATCTCTAAAGCTTTTGCAAGTCTAGCAATAGTAAAAGCCATCGGTGATTGTTGTCCATGCTCCAGTTTAAGAATATTTTTATCATCGAGTTGGCTACTGTAAGCTAACTCTTCTAGTGACATACCTCTCGCCATACGATACTTTTCTATGTTTTCCCCAACTATTTCCTGAAATTTGATTTCTTCCTTCTTTTTATTAGTCATGTATTGGTTCCTTTCATTTACTTCATTATTCAATGAAAGAAAAAAACACAGAACCGCGTGGAGGCCACCAATGTATGCAATTTTGGGAGTATTCTGTATTAAATTGTTAAGTTATAGGAAGGGATTTCAGTCTCCCCGTTAGAAAAGGTAAGCTGGCACAATTCTGTTCGCTTTATCTGGTTTTGTATGGTAAAGGGGGAGACGTCAACGGTGATACATTCGTTATTGTTAAATAGGATAGTAGTTTTCGAGTCTGAAGACGGATGTATGGAATAGATATGACGGTGGAACAGCCATGCACAGTTGTAATCGGTGGGGGAGTGTGTCGGGAAGGCGTATAGGTTCCAGTAGATGCTGATAGGTATAGGCACTTTTCTCTTCACCCCGGTTTGGTGCATGACGGATTCCCTTCTGCCTTCATAGCTGGAACCGTAAGTTAAACATGCTTCCTTAATCAGATGCAACGCAGGTTTTTTTACATGAATCTTTTGATCTTGTTCGAGGACAATGGTGTCATATTCCAATGTGTAGGCGGGAAGAAGAGCAACTGTTTGTTGATTGATATGATAATCTGAGAGAATTACATTCATGATGTAGAACCACCCTTTCTTTTGATATTTTGTTCGCTGGGATTTTACTAGAGACTGCTTGCTTGTATTTGATTATGTCGATAAGATTTAAAGTTTAGTACCGCTTGGAAGCCACTTTAAGGAATGAAAATAATGCAGCTAACTTAATTTAAGCTCTTTAAAATCAAATTATGTGACACGTTTCGAGTACTTTTTTATATGAACGTGGATTATTCTAAAATTATTTCAGCCTTTTATGCTTCATTTGCATAAATAAGGCTGTTTTTCATTTGCTATAGCTTTTTTTATGATAGAAAAGAGTTTTGAATAAAGGAGGGTGTCTCACAGTGACAGATCACAAGCAATTTACATTCGAGGAGATTTTTAAACAGAATGAGAATCGGGTTCATTACCAAATGCACAAGCTCGGCATCCGTGACCAAGACGGGGAGTTTTACTCGGAAGGGATTTATGCGATGTGGCGAGCCTACAAAAGATACGAGCCTGATAAAGGTCCAATGTCCACCTATTTCAACTACACAATCCGCTATTCGCTGCTCGACCTCATGCGCAAGAAAATCCAGCAGAAAGAAAAAGAACAAGCATACCTCAACAAGGAAATAACCTCCATCACAAGCGGAAACAGAAGTAGCAACTCCTCACTCATACCAATACCAGAGATGAAAATTATCGATGAAAAGTTATGGAAAGATGTATTCTCCCATTTAACAGTGAAGCAACGAAAATGGGTGTATTATGCCATTATTCGTGATATGCCCTTAAAAGAGATTGCTGATAAAGAAGGGGTTACCGTAGAGGCGGTAAAGAGTTGGGGGAAACAAGCGAGAAAGAAGTTGAGAAAAGTATTGATTATTGAGTAATTGGAGTGTGTCTTATCGGAGCAGGACCGGGTACCATAATGAGGGTTCTGACTCCGATATGATGTTCTATAAATAATAGAAAGGAATGGAAAAAATGAATTACATTAAAGAAATTAATGCGTTTTATGATCTTCAGGAACAGACTCCTCTTTCGGGTTCGGCAATTGCGTTATGGTATGCTCTCATGCATATCAACAATAAAACAAGGTGGAAAAATAGATTTACGTCTCCTGGTTCGGTACTTCGGAATAAGGCAGGTCTGACCGAGAGTAGTTTTAAACGGGCGCGGGCTGAACTTGAGAGCCTTGGTTATATAGAGGTGGAGTCGCAGGGAAGAGGGAAGGCGCCGGTTTATAAGATGAATAGTTTAGTAGTGGAAGATGAAGAAGTTTTTGGGATTGATGCAGTTTTCCAAGGAAGCGAGACAGAGGTATCGTTTCATGGTATTTCAATTGATAGAAAGGAAGAACATATTTTAGAGACAGGAGATCAAGAACATCTACAAAGCAAACCCCGTTTGACCCATCATGCGGACCAATCGATAAACCCTCCACCGGCCCAGAACGTGGACGACCAGTTGACCGATACTCCGGACCAACTTGTGACCCACCTTCCGGATCATAAGCCGGCCCCTTTATATAAACAATACATAAACAAAACAAAGACAAAACGAAACAATATAAATGCATCTGCAGCTGATACGGGCGCAGATGTATTTGTGGACCGAAAAATGAATCAGCAGGAAAAAGGGTCGGATGCAATAGTGTTTTATCAAGAAAATTTTGGTTTGGTCGGTCCTTTTGTTGCGGAATCACTACAAGATTGGATCCAGACTCTTGGTGAAGAATTAGTGATTGAGGCGATGAAGCGTGCATTGGAACGGAATAAAACATCGTGGGGATATGTGAAAAGTATTTTGAATGACTGGTATAAGAAGGGGATTCGTACTGTCGGTGAGGCAGAGGCGGAGTTGGTTGCTTTTGAGAATGAGCGGAGAGAGAAGAAAGGGTTGAGTGGTGGTTTTTTTGTGAAGAAAAGAGATATTATTCCCGAGTGGTATGGGGAAGAGGAGCGGAAACGGAAGGAGAGGGAGTTGGAAAAGAAGAATAGAGAGGAGGAAGTGACGGTGGAGCAGGTGGAAGAGGTGATGAGGAGGTATTGGGAGGAGGAAGGTGAGGAGGTTGTTAACTAGCTTCATTCCCTTATTGTATGTTCAAGAATTATGTTATTTATTGTGTTCGACTGATGTTTTATCCCAATTCAATCATCTAAAGTTAATGGAAGGAATTCCCCTTTTTCGGTGGAGTCATTTTAGGAGTACAAGCATCCGTTTCCATACTGAATTAACGCCAGTGATAAAAATGTGATAAATAAAGTATAGTTATTAAAAACATGGACAAGCAGATCAGTCAGTTGTTTATTTATAGTTAAGTTAGCTTGCCACGATCTAGACATGCTTGTCTCTTTGAATTTCAGAGAGGAATAGAACAGTGTATTTCGGAGTGTATAAACTTTGTAGGTGTTTTGTGTAAAATTAAAAGATTTATTAAGTAAATATATTCATTATTTTGAGCTAAGACGTATAAAAGTGTATATTTAAGTAAATAT
Organism: Oceanobacillus luteolus; assembly: GCF_042678205.1. NCBI lineage: Bacteria > Bacillati > Bacillota > Bacilli > Caryophanales > Bacillaceae > Oceanobacillus > Oceanobacillus luteolus. The sequence goes on along the minus strand of NZ_JBHUDE010000136.1, from coordinate 10,558 downwards.
ACTAAATAAGGAGGTGTTGGTTTTGGCTAGAAAAGGTATCACAAAACTTCCTATTAGTGTAAAAACAGAAGAAGCGTTACAGATTCTTGAAATATTATCAAAAATAAATCACAAAATTGGGCGTTTGGAGGAAAGGTTTAATCACTCCATTGTTAATAAGAGTCTCATTCAACTCCTACAATTAAGTGAATCGGTTGAATCAACAAGGATTGAAGGTACCCAAGTTACTTTCACAGATGTGGTAGAAGAACAGAATGATAGTAACCCTCGACGGGAAATTACTGAAGTTAAAAATTATCGTGAAGCACTACAAGAGGGGACCGAGCGAATAAGAAATGGATATCCAGTATCTTGGAGATTGATAAGAGATTTGCACGGAATACTAATGCAAGGTGCAAGAGGTTCGGTTCAAGCTTCTGGTGATTATCGAAAGGTGCAAAATTTTATTGGGCCCTCAAATAGAATAGAAGATGCAACTTACATTCCAATTTCTGCTGATGAAATCGAAGAGTATATGCAGAATCTAGAGTATTTTATTAATAAACATCCATACAATGAGAGACTAACAACGGATCATCTACCTGCTGACGGCTACATTTTTGATGAAGATGCAAATCCACTTATAAAGACTGCTATTATGCATGCTCAATTTGAATCTATTCATCCATTCTTAGATGGAAATGGTCGTCTTGGCCGTATTTTAATTGTGCTTTCACTGATGCAATCCAAAATTATTACACAGCCGATATTTTTTGTCAGTGAGGAACTGGAAGAGGAGCGTGCCTTATATTACGACATGTTAAATGGAGTAAGAGGAGAGAACCCCGAGTGGGGCGATTGGATTTTGTTCTTTCTAAAAGCTTGTGATCGCATGGCAACACGCATTTATGAAAAACTAGAAAAGGCCGATAGATTAGCGAGTGAAGGTTTAATTAAATGTCAACTGGAATCGGAAAAAAGGGTTTGGCTCTATACCTTTTCGGATCCATTTACAACCGCCAAAAAAGTTGCCGAACATCTTGGCATATCTACGAATACTGCTAGGAATGCACTTAATACACTAGCGGAGAAAAAGTTATTATTTTCAGATCGGGAAGTGAAGAGAAATAAAAAATATCGTAATTATGATTTGATGCGTATTTTAAGAAGCTAGTAAATTCTACGTGCCTAGTATAGTAAATAGTTCAAAACAATAAGAAAGACCATCGTTTTCATTGTAGAATAGAAGTACCTATCACAGAACTTCCTACTACACCCAGTCAAAGGAGATGAAAACGATGGTCCAACCATTATTGAACCATATTCAAGATAGAAATGGAAGTCGATGGGCAGAATTTATTCGGAAAACAGGGGGAGAAAATATTTTATTAGTGGCTGTGGATGCAGCCAAATATATACATAAAGCGATGATTTGTACGTTTTATGGGGACATTCTGGTTAAGCCTTTTGAGTTTGATGCATCAGAAACTGGATTTAATAAGCTAAGAGAAGCAGTGCGGAGAGAGAAAGAATAGCATGATATGAAGGGGTGTGAGGTGAACTCTCTAGACGAGTTCCCTCTTATTGCGGCGTTTTTTCGGTGGTTGGGCTACAGGGTTTAAGTTATAGAAACTTCCACTGCCAAGACCAACATTGAAAATTAATAGCTATGAGCTAAAGAATCATATCGGATATATTCTATGAAAGATGAGAGGAAGAGCCATGTGCGGGAAAATCGTAAGCACGGTTCTCAGAGGGGTTGTGAAGCACAATTTGAAGTGCAAATTTCTCAGAGAGGCTTCACTGCCCTACTCGACCTTGTCGAATCAGTCTCTTCGTTCTTCTAATATATCTTTAATGATTTCACTGTGAACGACAGCCCATGCATTCTCTTTAAAATGAAAAATTAAGCTAACCGTAAGTATCATCAAATAGATTGTCCCGAAAATCATCCAATTCATGTTTCCATTACCAATAATATAATCTTCGAGTGGTTTAGAAAACAGCACGAGTAACCATGGTACAGCCGTTGCGAATATTGGGATGATCCCTATTCCTCCTTTTTCTTTTGCTACTTGATAATAGATAAGTTGTAGTGTGTCACTGTCGAGGGATTGATAAAATTCTTTTATTTCTCCTGTTTCTTTTAAATAACGGCTCTTTGTTATGTCACCGGGCGCCATTTCCCGAAGACGAAGATAAAGTTTATGGGCATCGCCACGCGTTGAAAATTTCATCTGAACTTCTCCATTCATTTTGAAATCTCTTTGTATTTTTGGCCAAATAGTGAAAATCATGCATTTGTTTTCTGTGAATTCTACGTGCCTGTCACCACCCGAACTATGTCGAATTTTGTCGGGTGGGATATTTTAGAGCTAGGAGCAGTGAAAATTCCCTATTATTTTTTTGTGCAAACTTCTAACATTTTGGTCGCAAAAATCATAACTTTTTTTTGCACTAAACAGTTCCCAATCTGTAAAAGTTTATTATAATGACTTGAAAGAGAGTAGTAAATATGCTGTTATAGTATTAAGCAAAATCGTTCGACATACTGAAATAGCTTAATATTATTTGCTGGAGGAATAAGAAGTGAAAAACAAAATGACACCAGTACGTCTTCACTTAGAATTATCTGATGATTATCTATCAGATTATCAACGAAGAATGTTAAAAAGGTATGGTGAGTCTAGTGACGGTAAGTCGATAACGCGAGACATCCTTATCCCTTCCGACATGCCACTGCATAATCTTCATTATACGATTCAAAAATTGTTCGGCTGGCAAAATTCACACTTGCGGCGTTTTATTTTACCAGATGATATCTATCAACAATTAACAGGGAATACAGTGAAAGGCTGGGCAAATTTAGTAGGTGTTTTATTCCAAGCCCCATCGGAAGCAACGAAGGATCTATTTTGGGATGATGATTATAAAAGTGGAAGTATTAATACATGGCTCAGAAAAAAATATACGGGTCCCTACGTGTATGGTGGAATAATGGAGCATCCCGAAATAGCCAAGCGTGATATACAGGAATTATTAGAGCGCTTTGAAACAATTGAGGTTCAAGAATCCTTTGACTCTTTTCTTGCACGAAAGAAATCAAATAAAAATGCTGGGGCGAAAGTACTTAAAACAGACTCATTAATCAATCTCACCCTGGATGAAATGAATGCTACTATATTTTTGGAGGGTGGGACGGAAAGTTTATTGGAACGGCTGGAAGTGAACAAGCTTCTCGCATCTCCAGATGAAGAACTTACCTCAGATGAATGGTTTCCTGTCACGAAGGAGCTTCTTTACAATTATGATTTTGGTGATGATTGGGTCGTTAAGATAACGAAACCTCATGATTGCGAAGACCTTTTAGAACAGAATAGGCTTGGTGAAGACGAGCTTGAAGAAGCAAGAAATACAGTCATCGATAAGCATAAACCAGTTTGTATTCATAAAGAAGGTATTTCCGTATTGGATGATGTAGGCGGACTGAGCGGATTTGCTGACTTTTTAGGGACAATCTATGAAGAAGATAATAAAGAGGAAGCCTCGCAAGCCCGTACTTGGGCACGAAGTTTCGGATGGAATGCAGCGAAGATTTCTTGTAAGAAAATGTTGTGATGTTGGTGCCTGGCACCGCCCGAACTAAGTATTGGTATTCAACCGACAATTGAACATCTTGTCGACTTGGTAGATGGCTATATAAAAGAAGGATACAAACGGATGAAGGTGAAAATAAAGCCGGGCTGGGATGTAGAAGTGATTCGCACACTTCGTGAAAAATTCCCGGATGTGGCAATTATGGCAGATGCAAACTCTGCCTATCGCTTAGAGGATATCAATCTGTTAAAACAGTTGGACGAATTCGATTTGATGATGATTGAACAACCTCTAGCTTCCGATGACATAATCGATCATGCGCGCTTGCAAAAAGAGCTGAATACTCCTATATGCTTGGATGAAAGTATTCATTCGTTGGAGGACGCACGAAAAGCGGTTGAGCTAGGCAGTACTGAAATTATTAATATTAAAATCGGTCGGGTCGGCGGCTTGACAGAGGCGAAGAAAATCCATGATTACTGCAGTCAAAATAATATTCCAGTCTGGTGCGGAGGAATGCTCGAGTCCGGGATTGGAAGAGCACATAATATCGCTTTGACAATTTTATCAAATTTTACACTGCCAGGAGATACTGCCGGCTCCAATCGATATTGGGAGAAAGACGTTATTCTACCCGAAGTTGTAGCTGAGAATGGTCATATAGAAGTACCTAAATCAGTTGGTATCGGTTATGAAGTGGATCGAGAAGCGATAGAGGCTTTTACGGTTGAGAAGAAGCATTATCGGTAAGCTTAAATTTTTGAACTTAGGGATGTCATTACTTGGGGTTCGTCATATTCATTTAACAACCGCTACATCTTGAACTCGGGGCGCCTGCCACCACCAGAATGACAATTTGAAGGATATAATCTGACTACTTGTCGGCCTGATGAGGTAACCGTACGAACAACTTCCCTCTGTCTAAATTAAACAACTCCGTTCATGAATGAATCATGAACGGAGTTGTTTTGCTATATGATTAAACATTACAACGTCTTAGGAACCAAGTTAAAGCAACGTTTGTAAATCCACTTATAATCTTCCTCCGTCAAGTCTCGTGGATTACCTACTGTTTGAGGATCTTTCATTGCTTCTTTTGAAAGTCTGTCAATCATGTCAGGAGATACACCTTGTTCTTCTAAACTTGGAATATCCAAGTCTTCTGCAAGTTTATAAACTTCATTAACTGCTGCTTTTGCCGCTTCTTCAGTTGTCATATTGAATGTATTCACACCGAGAGCTTGTGCTATTCTAGCAAATTTAGCTGGATGTCCTTTCCAGTTGTATTCCATAACAGGACCCATCATGGTTGCAACACACTGACCATGTGCAACCGGGATAATACCACCGAGTGTTTGGGACATTGCATGCGCTGCTCCTGCCGATTCGCTTCCGTAAGCTAATCCTGCAAGCATGGCAGCTTGAGCCATTCCGTATCTTGCTTCAATGTCACCGCCATCTGAGTATGCACGACGAATATATTTTCCAACGTATTCGATAGCAAGCAGTGCGACTGCATCTGTAACCGGTTGTGCATAGTGCATCGTGTAGCATTCGATAGCATGTGCAAGTGCATCAATACCTGTCATTGCTGTTACGTGTGGAGGCATGGAAACATGTAACTCTGGATCGATGATCGTTAAGTGAGCGGCGATGGGCGGTCCACCTGTATTAAATTTGAATTCACGTTCCTCATCTGTAATCACTGCCCACTGTGTTACTTCTGAACCAGTCCCAGCTGTTGTAGGGATGGTTGTTAGCGGTGGAATTCGATTTTCAAGCGGCTTTTTCCCTTCTGCTGCTTCATATTCTAAAACGGAAGCGTTATGAGCTATTTCAACACCAATTGCTTTTGCTGTGTCCATGGAGCTTCCTCCGCCTACAGCAACGAGCCCATCACAGTTTTCTGCTTTGTACTGTTTGCTTCCCTCTGCAATCAGACGTACTGGAGGGTTTGGTTCTACTTTATTAAATAAAGAAACTTCGATTCCAGCCTCTTTTAAATAGTCTTCAATTGGTCTTGTGATACCCGCATTATAGATTCCTGGGTCGGTTACTAGTAACGCTTTTGTCACGCCAAGGTTTTTAACCTCTTCTCCAACATGCTTGATGGATCCAATTCCGTGTTTAATCGCTGTTGGTAGTTCGAATTGGTGAAATTTATACATATGTTCTACTTTCATATTTAAACTCATTAATAATTGCCTCCTATGTACTGAATCATTATAGATTTGTTGTAGATTACTGTTTTAGAACCAGTTTATGGTTTCTGGTTTTAGATTTTGGAATACGTGTTTGGTTTCTTGGTATTCTTCGAGTCCCATGACTCCTAGTTCGCGGCCGATTCCAGATTGCTTATAACCACCCCATGGAGCGTGTGGGAAGTAGATATTAAAATCATTGATCCAGACGGTACCCATGCGCATTTTTGCAACACAGCGTTCTGCCTTTGCGATATCTTTTGTCCATACACCGCCGGATAGTCCGTAAATAGAATCATTTGCTAGTTTCATAGCTTCTTCTTCGGTTTCAAATTTCTCCACTGTAATGACCGGACCAAAAGCTTCGTCTTGAACAACACTCATGTCGGTCGTGCAATTTGTCAAAATGGTAGGTAGATAGAAAAATCCATTTTGAAGTTCTGCATCTTCTGGACGTCTGCCTCCGACTGCGACAGTTGCCCCTTCTTCGATTCCTTTTTCAACATACTTTTCCACTTTATTTAAATGTTCTTGTGAAATAAGTGGTCCCATCTGTGTTGTTTCATCAAAACCATTTCCAAGCTTGATTTTTTTCACGCGCTCAGTGAGTGCATCGACAAGTGTATTGTGGATGCTTTCTTCGACGATGATTCTCGTTCCAGCTGAACAGATTTGTCCAGCATGGAAGAAGACAGCATTTAAAGCTTGATCGATTGCGACTTCTAAATCAGCATCAGCAAAGATGACATTCGGATTCTTGCCACCGAGTTCGAGTGCGATTTTTTTCATATTATGACTTGCAGCTTGCATAATCGTTTTTCCTGTCTCAATTCCGCCGGTAAAGGAGATTAAATCTACATCCTTATGATTGGATAGTACTGCGCCGACTGTGTTTCCTGGGCCAAGTACAAGGTTGGCAACACCTTTAGGTACTCCAGCTTCTTCGATGAGTTCAAAGATTTTAATATGTGTAAGTGGTGTAATTTCACTCGGCTTGATGATGAGTGTGTTTCCAGTTACGAGAGCTGGAGCCAGTTTCCAAGATGCTTGAAGCAGTGGATAGTTCCAAGGAGTAATTTGCCCGCAGACACCAACAGGTTCTTTCACTACTTTGCTGATTGAATTTGGGATGGGGGAGTTTATGATTTGACCTCCATCTTTATCGGCAAGCTCCGCATAGTAACGGAAGACACCAGCAATATCTTCCATATCCCATCGGCTTTCTTCCAGTGTTTTTCCGGTATCTAATGATTCAAGCTTCGCGAGTTCCTCTTGGTCGCGTTCAATGAGATCCGCAATTTTGTTAACAATTTTTGCTCGTTCGGTTGCCGATGTATGTGGCCACTCACCATGGTCAAATGCTTCTCTTGCTGCAGCGATTGCCTTTTCGGAATCCTGTTCGTCTCCTTCGGCAACAACTGCAATGACCTCTTGGTTATATGGATTAATAATTTCTCTTGTATTTCCAGAGATGGCATCAACCCATTGGCCATTTATATATTGTTTTTTTATGTCCAATACAGAAACCTCCTAGTTGATCGTCAATAGCATTGTTAAGTTTGTTAAGAAAAAATTTAACGTTGTGAACAAATTTAATCTAACACATAAAAAAAGTTGTGTCAAAAAAATTCAGTTGATTTTTAAAACATATTCTAGATGAAAAATAATTTTATAATGTGATAGTAAATAGGTAATAACGCGTTTTTTCTTGTCAGTTCCACTTGACAATATTTTTAAAAAGCGTAGTATTTAATTTGTTAAGAAAAAATTTAACAAAGTGAACAACATACAAGGAGAGTTTGCCAGTGGAAAGCTCAAAAGATAAAGCAGCAAGAGAAAAAATAGAATTTGCAAAGGACCAAGTTATTGGTACTATCGCAGAAACGATGGATTTATACGGAGTGACGCCAGCCGCCGGTAGGTTGTACGCCACGATGTATTTTGAGGATAAAATGAATTTGGATGAGATGCTTGAAGAAGTTGGGATGACCAAGGCAAGCATGAGTACAAGTGTACGTAAGTTGCAGAACATTGGTTTTGTGAAACGTCTTTTTACGAGAGGTTCCAGAAAACATACGTATACAGCGGAAAAGAATTTTTTCAATACCTTTATGTCCTTCTATTGCCAACAATGGGAGCGGGAAGCGAGTATGAACTTGGATGCCGTTCATATTGCTGAGAAGGAATTGGCTAAAATTATTAATGATCCGTCAATAGCAGAGGAAATAAAAGCAGAAGCTGAAGAATATTACGAAATGCTGAATGAATCCAAAGTATATTACCATTGGTTAAGAAAATTAGCAGCAAGTATTCGTACCGGAGAAATATTTGAATTTTTACCAAAAGAAAACGATGAAAGCTAAATTTTATAGGAGGCAGTTTAATTCATGAGTGTTCGAAGGAGTATATTATTTGTCCTTACTTTATTAATGATAAGTGTGCTAGCGGCATGCGGGAATGGAGATGCGGAAGGTGCATCTTCAGAGAGTAAGGCAGAAAGTGCGAATGAGACAATCGATATGGGACAGATTAGTTGGGCAGAAAACATTGCAGTCACAAATATGTGGAAAGTTATTCTTGAGGAAAAAGGATATGACGTTAAGTTCCACTTATTAGATATGGGGACACAAATGGCTGCATTGGCGAATGACGAGTTGGATGTCAACTTGGAATTTTGGCTGCCCGTTCAAGATAAGCACTATTTCGAACGATATCAAGAGGAAATCGATTTTTCAGAAGAAGTTTGGTATGACAATGCTAAAGTTGGACTAGTTGTACCAGCTTATATGGAAGATATCAATAGTATTGAAGATTTAAATGAGAACAAGGATCTGTTTGAGGGGAAGATTATTGGTTTTGATCCTGGTGCAGGAACAATGGATGTTACCGAAGAAATGATTGAGGAATACGAGTTGGAATTTGAGCTTGTACCAAGTTCCGAGCCAGCGATGATTACAGTTATCGAGGAGTCAGTCAAAGCGGAAGAACCGGTTGTCGCACCATTATGGAACCCGCATCGTGTGTTTTCAGAGATGGACTTAAAATATTTGGAAGACCCGAAAAAGTCATTCGGAGAAACGGAAAAAATTCATCATGCGAAAAGATTAGGTTTCGCTGACGATTACCCGGAAGTTGATCAATGGTTGAAGAACTGGAAAATGGATGATGATGCTATTGGTGAATTGATGAGCTATGTAGCTGAAGCAGAAGCGGCAGGGGAAGACCCGATTGTTGGTGCAGAAAAATGGGTGGACGACAATCGAGAGCTGGTTGATGAATGGTTAAGTGAATAAATAGGAATGACGGGAACGGATTCTATTCTCCTGATTTGAGGGGGAGTAGGTTCGTTCTTTTTTATGTAATAAGTCTCGAATAACCTTAGATGGTCAGCTTAAACTATATGATGGGGTTTACGATAAATAAAAAATCAATTGAAAAAAAACTTTAATGCTATAAAATAATATTAGGTGATAAAAATGAACAAGCTTGATGATAAGCAAATTCGAAAAGCATTGGTTTCTAGAGTATCTACTTATAAGGATTGTAAAATTTATGAAGAATTAACAGTGCCTTCTGGAAGAGCTCGTGCGGACGTAGTTGCTGTAAATGGCCATGTAATCGCGTACGAAATCAAAAGTGATTTTGATTCGATAAAACGATTAGAAACTCAAATTCCCGAATATGATAGGAATTTTGAAATGAATTATATTGTTGTAGGCTCGAAATACGCTGAGTCAATAGTTGATACTGTTCCTGAGTATTGGGGGATTATAGTAGCGACAAAAACTCGTCTAGATACGGTTAGACTATCTTTTATCAGAAAAGCTAGACTGAATCCAAATCATTCCTTTAAAGATTTCGTATCCTTGCTGTCTTCAAATGATATTAAGCGAATTGCTTCTAGAGATGAATTTTTAGGTAGGAAAATAACCAAGAGTCAAATTAGGAAGTTATTTAAACAAGATGTTATTAAGACATTAGATGAAACACTATCAGAGAAAATAAAATCCTTATTAAAAAAAGAAGTACGCATGCATATGAAGAACTCATAAAAGAAGCAGGCATTTCATTGCCTGCTCCAATTCTCTTTTCATTATCATAATTCATTAAGACAAACTACGGTATGTCTGTTTACTCCAATTGACGTCCAAACGGAAGGATTCCCTTTATTGGTATTGTCATCAACCACAGACTTAATATATTCATCTCCCCAGCAGTACTTTTCGTCAAATCCACTTAAGCTGGCAATCTGTTGGCAGACTTTAACAAAGTCATAATTTCCTTGACGTAGACCATTTCTAACAAACCAATAGTCGTTATCTAAAGTATACTTAACTTGGACTATTGCTCTGCCTCCTGTTGAAATGATAGGGCTTACAGAAGAATAGTCTCCAAACATCAAGTCAGTATCGTTAGAGGATATTTTCTTCATTTCATTAAATAATTCTTTTTCAATCCGAGGAAACTTGTAATTCTCATCTGATGCAACAGGTATACTGTTTGGTACCGCACCACTCATTACAATTACCGTTTTTCCTTTTAATAAACTTAATATAGGAGCAAAAGAAGTGACAAGGTCATTGCTAACGCTTTCAATAAACCCGAAATCTAATATTATCTTATTAGGTAGCTTGTCATAATTGCTCTGCAACCATTGATTGAAAAAGGTATTTACAACCACTAGCGTTGCATAAATAATACCAGAATTTTCAGTTTTAATCTTTTTTCTATTAGAGCCAAAAAAGTAAATACCCAACTAAAGGTGGCTCCATTCATTTTTT
>NZ_JBHUDE010000135.1:0-18240 GCF_042678205.1 Oceanobacillus luteolus | reverse complement strand
GATTAGTTCTTCATGTGGCATAGAAAAGCACCTCCTTCAATTGATATTTCTATCTTAGCAAGAGGTGCTTCATTTTTGTATGCGTTGTTTGATTACGGGTTTACCCTATACCAACCGAAAAGAAGGGTGAGAGAATGGGTTAACACAAGAAGATTGTCAATACGACGATCTTTTTTACTGAGGAGAGATTAAGTGTAATTGGGAAAAAGGAATTTACGGAGTATCATATTGACTAATAGGAATGTTTGTTCTATTGTTGTCTTAAGAACGAGGGGGTGTGGGATATGAGACCCAATCTAACAAAAGACATTAGCATGAAAGACTTCGATGAGTATTATTGGCTAAAGAAAGAATTACAAACATTTTGTAGGAATAATGGGTTGAGTACTACTGGTTCAAAGACGGAACTCTTTGATCGGATTAAAACCTATCTTCTGACAGGTGAGATAGTAAAGCCAAATAGAAACCGAAAAGTAAATAAAAAGATAGATACCGATTCAGAATTAAGTCTTGAAACGGTTATTACAGAAAATCATCGTTGTAGTCAAGATGTAAGAGCATTCTTCAAAACAGTTATCCCGAAATTTCACTTTTCTACTTATATCCAAAACTACTTTAAAAATAATATCGGAAAAACATATCGTGATGCTCTAAATGCTTGGTATGAGGAAGAAGAACGAAAAAAAGACCCCGCATATGAAAAAGTCATCGCACCTCAATTTGAATATAATCAATTCATTCGTGATTTTTTTGCTGATCCAAAGAATCAAGGGAAAAAACGTGATGAAGCAATTAAAGCTTGGAATAAAATAAAAAAACTTCCAGGAAGTAATCAATACGTCTCCGAATAAAAATTTAAATTCTCCCAGATTAAACTTCTTGGTTGAATAGATAATTAACCTAAAAGAAGAAAGTTAGTTAATTGTGAAAGGGGAATTCAATTAACAGGTGCTAGTTAAATTTGATATGCAAGTATGGAATAAATGATATTAGCGTGTTTTGATTTCAATCATAACATGCTATTTTTATGGAATTGAAAATAATTTGATGGAATTGAAACTTTTCGTATGCCCAGTTTACTCTAATTAGTGAGGGGAGGGGAAACTAAGGTGAAACATGATATACATACAGTGAAGAGGGCCATGAATGGAGATGCTGCATCCTTCGAGGAACTGCTTTTTAAAGAAGAAAAAATGTTGTATTATAAAGCTCTTTCGTATGTCGGGAAGAAAGAAGATGCTTTAGATGTGATTCAAGAAACAGCATGCAATGCATTCCTTTCTATTGGTCAGTTACGAAACCCAGAATATTTTTCAACTTGGTTATTTCGCATTCTTATTCGGGAGTGCTATAGATTACTGAAAAAGCGGGAACAAATCATTCCTTATGAGGAAAACGAATTATTAAGAAGATTAGAAAGTAAGCAGGACAAAGAAATTGAATCATTTCATTTGAGTGAGGCATTATCCAAACTTAATTCATCCTATCAAACATCCATCATTCTATTTTACTATCACGATTTGTCGATTCAGGATATTTCCGAGGTGATGGAAAAGCCTATCGGTACGATTAAAACTTACCTGTACAGAGCCAAGAAAAAGTTGAAAAGGGAGTTAGAAAGGAGTTATCAATTAAATGAGAAAATCACATGATCCGTCAGATTTTCCAAAAGATGATGTTCGCTCAGCGATTCAAGCAGGTATTGCTCAAGCCGAGGCACAAGTGGTGAAAAAGAAAGATGGTTCACATAATAGAAAAAGTAAGAGTAGAAAACGAAGAGTACTATATGGTTTAGGTAGCGTAGCAGCTATATTTGTTATATTGCTAGTTTTTTCTTCCTATTCTCCTGCCTTGGCAAACAGCTTATCCAGGATCCCATTCATTGGCTCTGTTTTCGGAGATTCCGACTTAATTGGTTTACGACAAGCTCATGAAAAAGGATTAACAAGTGAAGTTGGGGAGACACAGACGATCAATGGAATATCTGTGACCGTGGATGAAATTTTGTATGACAATAATAATATTACGATAAGTTATATCATCGAATCAGAAAAAGACTTGGGAGAATTCTATTTTGGTGCTGGTGCAGATATTACGATTAATGGTGAATTACCTATGGGAGGATCTTCAGGTTACTATGGGGAAGATATACAATCATCTACAACTCGGACTGCCATTCAAGGGATGGACGTAAGCGAGGAAATGCCGGATGAGTTTGAACTCGGATTAATTCTGCATGGAGAGAAGGGAGAAACATGGTATTTCTCTACTCCAATAAAACAAATTACAGACATCAAAAAAATTCCTGTACAGCATACACAACATGTTGACGGTATTGACCTCACTGTAACAGAACTAACATTAAGTGAAACGGGTATCGGTATCTCTTTTGAGAGTTCTGAAGCAGCAAAGGACTTTGAATTAAGTCGGGCAGGTGATATAGAATTTGTTGTAGTTGACCAAAATGGAAATGAAATTACGAATCATTCTGGTGGGGTATCTGGTCACAGGATAGAAGATAGATTAGTGTTTACGAGTAGAAAGCGACACGATCCCGTCGATTCAACTGTGACTGAACTAACCATCACTCCTTATCTAAGACTTGCGACAGATGGAGGCGGAGTGGAATTGGGTGAAGACGGTAAAGTCAGAGAGTTGGAGTTTAAAGGGGATTTGTTAAAGCCAGTAGAATTTGAATCATTTAAAGTGGAAATACCTCAATGAATTCATAGAAATTAAGAAAACCAGCTCAGGAATAACCTAAGCTGGTTTTGACATTAGGAGACAACAGTTTTTTTAACATTTTGTGGCAAGAACAATCCGATTAACACACCAAGTAGTGCGGGTGCAATCCAGCCAAGTCCAATATCATAAAGTGGTAAATAGTCCATATAGAATAATTTAACCGATTCAAACATAGCGAAAGATGCGCCTGGCAAGCTATCCACTAACGCGCTATAGCCATCAAAGAAGCTGACACAGAAAGTCAAGAAGATGGCCGCTGCGTAAACACTTTGCTTATGGCTAAAGAATAATGAACAAAGCGTTAGTAAAATCAGTATAATTGCTATCGGATATAATAACATCAAAACAGGAATCGCAAATTGAATAATGTTGGTCAGACCGAAGTTTGCAATGATAAATGACATCAGACAAAGAATGAATACAAACCATTTATAGCTGACTCTAGGGAAGACCCGATTGAAGAATTCACTACAAGCCGTAATCAGTCCGATACTCGTTTTTAAACAAGCTAATACAATAATGATTGCCAGTAAAATATTTCCATAGGAACCGAAATAATGCTGAGCCACTGCGGCAAAGATCAACCCGCCATTTTCATAAGTTCCTATAGCAGACACGCTTGATGCCCCCATATAAGTGATGAGACCGTATATCAGCATCATAAGAATCATGGCAAAGATTCCTGATTTTAACGTCGCTTTCGCAATGTCCTTGGAATCCGTGATGCCTTGTCTCTTAATTGCGTGGATGACAACGATACCGAATGCGAGTGATGCCAGGGCATCCATCGTGTTATAACCCTCTTTAAATCCAGTGATAAACGCTAGATTACTATAATCACCAGTTGGCTGACCGAATGCACCCATTGGTTTGATGATGGCAATAAGAATGATGACCGATAAAAACAGTAAGAATGCCGGAGTTAAATATTTGCCGATATAGTCCATAATCTTTGCTGGATTTAAAGAAAAGTAGTAGACGATTGCAAAAAATATAAAGCTGAAAAGCCCCAGATATAAACCTGTATGTGCTGGATTGATATATGGTTCAAACCCAACGACGAAAGGGACTGTTGCTGTTCTTGGGATGGCAAAGAATGGCCCAATCGTCAAGTAAAGAGCTATGGAGAACACAATTCCAAATAGTGGATGGACTCTACTTGCCAAATCGCGTAATCCACTACTTCCAGATAAACCAAATGCTAAAATGCCGATGATTGGCAGCCCGATTGCGGTTATGAGGAATCCGATTAAAGCTGGCCAAAAATTGGTTCCAGCAAGTTGTCCCATTTGAATCGGAAAAATAAGATTTCCGGCACCAAAGAACATACCGAAAAGCATAGTGCCAATGATGGCATAAGTAGAGAATGATATTTTTTGCTGCATAATTATGTTCCCTTCTAGATGAATTTTATCTATTCTATCACCATCTTCGCGAGTTAGCTATAGCAAAAATCATTATAAAAATAGTAAAATCTTTCACTCTAGTGGAAGTTATCTATGAATAGTTTTGGCCTGTCTTTATTACTTCGATATTAATTCAAAGTAAGGAATATTATGGTAGAATATCATCTAAACAGGAGCAAAGAGAAGGTGGCATATGGAATTCATCACTGAAAAACTAATATTTATCGCTTTATTTATATTTATCATTCATTCGATTGAAACGCTCGCTTATGCTGTGAGACTGTCTGGTGCAAGGGTAAAGATGATTGCTTCTGCTTTATCATTGTTTAATGTTATGGTGATTGTTTCGCGATTGGCGAATATGATGCATCAACCGGTTACTGGTAATTTAGTTGATACCGCTCCCGAAAGTAATGCTTTAGAGTTTGTTGAAGCGCAATATCGTTTTCTGATAGGGGCTTCAACCGTAGGAACAATTTTTGGAATACTGCTTCTCCCAACTTTTGTCGCACTGTTTTCAAGGGCGATCATTCATTTGTCGGAAGAGAAGGGTTCCGTACCGTCTTTGTTCAAGAGAATTTTTTCATTACATTACATCAAGCGAGGGTTGACCCATTTTAGTCTCCCTAAATTCTCGTACTTAAGAAACACAAAAATAAAAGATATCCCCATAAGATTGTTTTTTGTGAATATGATTATTACTGCAATCTATACAATAGGTGTACTATCTGCATTATATGCAGCATTATTAGTGCCTGAAAGAGGAATGACGGCAACAATGGCATCGGGGCTGATAAATGGTCTTGCAACGATATTATTAGTTATCTTTGTTGATCCAAAGGTATCTGTAATCGCAGATGATGTTGTGAATGATAGAGGTAGTTATTTATCATTAAAAAGCATTTCCATTATGATGGTTTTATCAAGATTATGCGGAACGATTCTTGCACAATTATTGTTTATTCCAGGAGCTAAATATATTGCGTGGTTTACGACGTTTTTTTGATTTTATTAATTTATATGGCCAAAACCATCTATCTCACCAGTAAAAGTAATCCCTCATCATTTAGTCAGATGAGGGATTACTTTTATTTACTATTAACTAGTTATGCTTCAATTTCTTCATCATCAGCTTCCTTATACTCCAAAGCACGTTCCACCGGATCAATTTTCTTACCATATATTTCTTTCGCTTTGTACGTATGTATTTCCTCATAGATTGTTTTCATCTGTTCATAGATTAATGCTTCTGATTCATCATTCGGTGACCAGTATAGAATCTCTAATGGTGCATCTTCGTCGGTTTGAAAGGAACGATTGCGGTAGATGATCGAGTCGGCATGTTTGAAATTTTCCCTTGAGTAGAAACGCAATCTCTTTTCCGTATCTGTATCTTCATAATTGACCGGTTCAACTTCTAAGATAATCGGCTTGTTCTTCTTTTTCAGTTTTTCGATGAGTTGATGGCCAATTCCCTGACCTCTTGATTCACTGGATACCCACAAGTAATCAATAAAAATAAATGTATCAAATTCGGCATAAAGCATGACATGGTTCTTACTTTCATCCTTATGATATACTTCACCTTTGTCATCTAATAGGAGTTCCATATGCTCTCTGGACTTCATCTCTTCTACTGGAAAATATCTCTTCAACTTTTCATACCATTCCACGGCAAAACCTCCATAACTTATTTCAGGATTGCGTTTATTATAAATCAATAGCTTCGATTTATACAGTACTTATAAAAATCATTTTCTTAATCGGGGAAACTTGAGACTTCCGGGCAATCTTTTAACAAGCAGCATAGGAAAAAAGCTGGACCTAACCTCAGATCCAGCCTATCATTTATTTTAGGACGTCTTATCATACGAAACTTCAACATCAACCTCAATGTTTTCTCTGCGGTTTTTATTGCCTTTCCAGTAGAATAAGGCAGCAATTAAAATCGTTATGATAAGCCCGCCAGTTTGTGATGTGGCTCTGTACTAGGTTAACTTTTATATTTGTATTCTATTAATTTACTGGGTAATATTGTAAATAAGTTTAAAAGATGCTAATAATAAAAACAGATAAGGAACCAACAATGAAGGAGCAGGTAAGATGACAGATGAAAGCAAAGTATGGTATTTATTGATATCATCTTCCAGAAAGGCTGTCCGTTTAGGTATCATCATTCCGATCGTTTTTGCACTTACGGTTGTGATTACTGGTTTAACGGCAGTTCTTCTGCAAGATACATATGAAGGCTCCATCCGGGTATTGAAAATTGGAGCAAGTATCGGCTTTTCAATTATTCTCGTATTTTACCTGATTACCTGGTTTTCCTGTTTGGCTTTTTTAAAGGAAACGAAGCAAAAGGATATTACTGATGAAAAACTGCGGAGACTGGTAGTCATGAATCGTGTCAGTTGTATTCTGTTTATGATACCAATCATATATTTCGTCGGGCTGTTCGTATTCTTTAAAGTGAAAACCTTCGCGGAAGGAAAAGTGCAAAAAGGAACGCTAGATCAAATTTTATATCATTATTTCATAAATAAATAATGAAGCTTAGGAGAGAGAAGTATGAAGAACATAATTGGCATTCTAATGATGGGACTTTTATTCTTATCCGCATGCAGTGGTGGGAATACGGAGGTTGAATCCGACAGTAGACAGATAGAAGAGACCCCAACTCAAACAGAAAAAAGCAATGGGCAACCCGATGGGGCTCAGTCAGAAGTAGAAGATTTACAATTACAGGTGACAAAAGTGGATGCAGAGTCAGGTGTCACCATTGAAAATAATGAAACCTATCAGCAACTGAATGAATTCGTTAATGAAAATATCAAGTTCGGTGCACCGAATGACTTCTCCATGCTATCTGTTTCCATGATGGTGGATGATAATGGGAATCAGCAAATGCTGTTCTTAGGAGTGAATCGAATAGGGACTCCGGTGAAAAATATAACGTTCGACATCACTCTGGGTAGTACAGAAGGCGATATGGTCTGGGAGAACTTCCCGGTCACATTGGATGAGGAATCTGTAGGTGTGATGGAAAACAATACAGCATTACCTATCTTCCTTCCGGTCACTTCACAAGAACAAATTGATGTGATGAAAACAATAAGTCAGGAAAATCTTGTAATGGAGATTAACAATTTCAACTTTGAAACGGTAGAATAGTAGACAATGTAAATCCTTACAGAGCAAGTGGATTTTTTCTATGAATTGAAATGGAGGACCAGGATGAAA
The DNA here is from genome assembly GCF_042678205.1 of Oceanobacillus luteolus. Classification (NCBI taxonomy): domain Bacteria; kingdom Bacillati; phylum Bacillota; class Bacilli; order Caryophanales; family Bacillaceae; genus Oceanobacillus; species Oceanobacillus luteolus. The sequence continues at coordinate 10,849 of NZ_JBHUDE010000135.1, read as the reverse complement.
GCAAGATATGTATTACTTACTGCCTTTTTAAGTCTCATCATTAACGGAATCAGCCTCTATAACCTACCGATTGGATACATTTCCATCTTCGTTATGATGCTCATATTTATCCCCAATCTATTTCTGAGGATCATTGCAATCGGAAAGAAAAGAAAGGTGCAGGGGTCTAATAATATATTCGTGAAAGCCGCGATTGATTTTGAGAAAAATACCCATTCGAAAATCCCTTATATTTTGTTGATGATGGTGATGTATTTCGGAGGGACCGGGCTTATTTATTTCCAAATCTATCAATATGATTATATTGATAGACTCATCACAGATAATGTTCACCTTCCTATATTTTATACGGTTGCACCTTATTTAGTAGGAGTGGGGTACGTACTATTTGCTGCGAGCCTGGTGATGATGACGGTTCATTTCAGGAAAATTTTCCAAGAAGCAGGCATATTCCAGAAAAATGAGGAATCGAAGTATGTGGAGAGTGGTCGTAGGTCATCTGAAAGATGATGAGGGGCAGTAGAATATAGGAGTAAATTCGGAGTCAAAAAGGGGATCGTGAAGATGGATAAAAATATATGGATGGGAAGATTGTTATCAAAAATCGGCGGAATCATTTGTTTAAGTATCGCAGCCGTCTTGATTTTGATCAGTATAGTGACACCTGTAACGATCACTATCAATGGAGAACAAACTATCGGAAGGATATGGGAAATCGCCAGTCACCCTTCAGCTTTTCTATTCTGGTTGGGTATCTTATTTTATCTGATTGTTTTAGGTATAGCAGGCCTATTTATCAGTAAACGAGCTGTTGTCAAGCCGGCAAAGGGACTTGGTATTATATTGATTTTCTTAGGTTTCCCTGCGTTACCGGTATTAGGAGTTGGATTGTTATATATGATTGCTGGTGTACAAATTGTTTTCACATCTGGAATGAAGAATTTACACAATCTAATGTGAAAAGATATTGGAGGTGCGAACAGGGAATATAACACTGTAAGTGCTGATGGATTAGCATAAGTTGAATTGTTCCCATCTTGGCCATTCCATTGTATAAAAATTTTAAACAACAAACAATGTTTATAGTGTGAGGGGACTTTATATTGATACATGATAAAATAGAATTTTACCATTCGAAAGGCAAACTTTTTCTTGGAATTATTTTCTCATTATTATTTGTCGCTATGGGAACTTTCTTGATATATGTTGCTTATATAGAATCTATACTAATTTTCTTTTTGATATTGTTTACTATTGTTATGTTAAGTTTTTTTGCTGGTGCAAATATATTGAAGATGTTCCGAGGCTATCCATATATCATCATCACAGAGGAATATATTCAGTTAGATCCGTTTACGAAAAGTGAAGTAACAATTTATTTTAGTGATATAGAAAATATAAAGATATCTGAAGTTTCATTTCAAAAAATATTGGAGATTGTTTTATATGAAGAAGATGATTATTTTGCTCAATTGTCCTTACATAATAAAATTAGATTATTTATGAATCGAGTAACTGGATTTTCTTTATTTACTATTGGCTTAAATGCTATTCGGAAAAAAGAACGTTCTGCACTTTTAGGGGCGTTAGATTTTATTATTCAACAAAAAATAAGTATTGAATCTACTTTTATTGAAACTGCGCAAAAACATCATAAAGAAGTGGATTTATTGGAAAAATATAATCCAACTCCAGAGGTCGAGCGATCCATCAATCGTTCATATTTTTTAAAATCGTATAGTCATGGCTTCATGATATTTGCCCTTTCGTTTATATTTTTCTATTTACTGCTTGGTAGAAATAATAATTATTTATCTTATATTATATTTAACTTCATTATTTATCCTTTTGCCAAAGTGTTAATTGATTGGTTATTTGGGTTTAAGTTTAGACATAAAATAGAAAAGCAGAAAGGTGTTACTTATTATTTCAAACAATTATTATATATGTTTGATTTTATTCTATTCCATGTAAGTTTTTTAATTGCTCCCTTTGGAATATTGTTTTTGTTGATACGTATGGTCGTAATTCGAATTAAGCGGTAGGAAACACTAGGGTTGAAAACTAACTATCTATTGAAGGAATATAGATGGTTATAATTAAGGGCCATTCAACCATTATCTATAACCCTAAAAAAGAAGCATGAATTAGTGCTTCTTTTCATTTCAATCAGTATGATAAAGTTTAGAACGGTTTTTCTGTACAAAAGAATGGAGGTAAAGAAAAATGAAGTTGATCCCCATCTATACGCAGAATTTTAAAGAACGCCAAAATTTCACGATTTTTATCGATAAGCAAACTAATCGCACATACAAGGCGTATCAAAAAGAACTCAGTCAGAAATACTTTTGGATTGCTTTTTTTCCTATTTTAGCCCTATTAAGAGGCATAAAAGATATATCGCCCTCTATCTCCAATCTAATGGTTATCCTATTTATTCTATGTCTTGTGGGTATTGGGATAGTCTCTGGAATGCTATTCTATAAAAAATTCGTTTATGAAGAATTAAGGGAAATTTATTTTACAGAAGCAGAGGTAAAGGATTATATAGAACGAGGAGAGAAAGTATTCAAATTAGAAGTATCTATTGCATTAATCAGTTTTTGCATTGTACTTCTTTTAGTATATTTATTTTTTGTATTTAAGAATATTGTTTTTTTAATATTTATGTTTTTTTCAATGATATTTTTTATAGTATATTTATGCCGCTTACCATTAGAGAGGATTAAGTTATACATATAAACTTTGTTGTATTCAATGAATGAGGGGTGAAAAAGTGCAAAAGAATTTAATCCCAATTTATAGAGAGAAAGAAATTTATACAATTGTTTATGATACAGAGCAAAATAAGCTATACAGATTTTCGCACCGAAAGTTAGGTTCATCGTTAACCTATATGGGGCTATTCTTTTTATTTCTCTATGGTTCTAAAATGCTGAACGGAATCTATCAGCACTATAGGAATCCTTTATTAGATTTATTTCTATTTGTAGTATTATTGATAAGTTGCTTCGTTATTTCAAAAGTACTAATGAATCAATTTTATTTTCAACGTATGGAGCATCATGAATTTTATAATAAAGATAATATGAAACACATTGCAGACATGGGAAGAAAACAACTTCGTAGAGAATTAATTCTCGGATTAGGATTATGTTTGTTCTTGTCTCTTATTGGTTTAGTGCTTTTCGTAATGATTCGCCAAATTGAGCCTTTGATTGTTTTTGGTTTAGGGCTAGTACCAATTTATATTATTTTATTAACTAGACCTTTTACACGTAATGTGATATTTAAAAAATTTCAACGGAAGGAGATTGATTTATGATTTTATAAAGTTATTCCCACTGGAAAGATAGCATTCCTAAGTCTGCCTTTCAAAGCAATCTTATGTTCCAATACTATTACATATTCATTCAAAAATATCCATAGGAAAACCCGAACAGCAAAATCTGTCCGGGCTATCTTCATACAACTTATACAAACAAGCTCAAAGCCAATACAAACACAAGTCCACAAATAGAAATCAATGTTTCAAGAACTGTCCATGTTGCGAATGTTTCTTTCATGGTTAAACCAAATGATTCTTTAACAATCCAGAAACCTGTGTCGTTTACGTGGGATGCAATGATACTTCCTGCACCTGTTGCGAGTACTAATAGTTCAAGGTTAACATCACTTCCGGCAATCAGTGGCATAACTAATCCTGCTGTTGTAAGGGCTGCAACGGTTGCAGAACCTTGAGCAAGTCTAATTAATGCTGCGATCAACCAAGCTAGAATTAGTGGGGAAATTGTGCTGCCTTCAAAGATTTGTGCAACATAATCTCCAACACCACCATCAATTAATACTTGTTTTAACGCTCCACCAGCACCAAGAATTAGTAGCATCATACCAATTGCAGCAACTGCATTTTCTGCAGATTTCATCAAGTCCGTCATTGGGATCTTTCTTGCGATACCCATTGTATAGATAGCAAGTAGAACTGATATTAACATAACCGTTGTTGGAGCTCCGATCATTCCAACAATATCGAAGAATAAGTTGCTTGAAATACCTAACGCATCTTGCAATAAAGTAATAATTGTTGCAACACCCATTAAGATAACCGGGAATAAAGCGGTAAATGCACTAATCCCGAATCCAGGTGTATCTTCCAACTTATACTGTTTCGCTTCACCGATGGAAGCCATACTTCCTGTAGGTTGTTTCTCAAAAGCACTTGGAACCATTTTCTTAGCAAACTTCGCAAATAGGGGACCTGCGATAATCGTCGTTGGAATAGCAATGATAAAACCATAAACGAGTACCATCCCTACGTTTGCTCCAAATTCTTGAGCAATAACCGTTGGTCCTGGGTGTGGCGGTAAGAATGCGTGTGTAACTGATAACGCGGTCGCCATCGGTAAACCTAACCATAAGAATTGAATTCTCAACTGTTTAGAAATCTGATAAATGATTGGAATCAATAATACTAGTCCAACTTCAAAGAATAGGGCAATACCGAGAACGAAACCAGCAGTAACAACCGCCCATTGAATTCGTTTCTCTCCGAATTTTTCAATCAATGTCATGGCGATTCGCTGTGCTCCTCCAGCGTCTGCAATCAATTTACCAAGGATTGCTCCCAAACCGAAGATTAAAGCAATTCCGCCTAATGTTCCACCCATTCCGGATTCAATAGAACCGACAATTTCATTTATCGGCATTCCTAAAGCTAGTGCGACTAGAAACGAAACGACAACTAATGAAATAAATGTATTCACATTAAATTTCATAATTAAAATTAATAGTAAGACTACGCCGAGTGCGACAATCAGCAATGGCATTTAAACTCTCTCCCTCTGTATCCCTCTGAATTTAGATCTTCTAAATATGAGTTTTTATTCGAATTCAATAACTGCTTTTCTTACTTTATCTGGATTCTTTTCTATAAAATCAAATGCTTCTTGAACTTGATCAATATGGAAACGGTGTGTCACCAGTCCGTTATGCGTTAGTTGCTTTGAATTGAGTAATTCTACAATTTTACCAAACTGGTTTGTTTGCAATCTGGAACCAGCAATCGTCAATTCTTTCTTCGTAATATGCATCATGGCAATAGATGAAGGGGTTTCATTAAATCCTAGAGTTACGACATTCCCTGCAGGAGATGCTACTTCTACCGCCAATTCAAATGTTTGCGGCACACCGACTGCATCAATGACAACATTGGCTCCTTCATCATTCGTGATTTCATTTATTCTGGTTTTTATATCTTCTTCTTGTGGATTGATTGTATAATCTGCTCCGTTTGCTTTTGCAAATTCAAGACGTTCATTCGTGAAATCAGAGATGATAACCTTTGCTCCACGGATTTTAGCCATTTTTAATACGGTAATTCCAATTGGACCTGCGCCTTGGATGAAAACAGTTTGTCCTTCTTGCACGTCGCCTCTCCAAGTTGCTTGGGCACCGATTGTGTATGGCTCGGCCATTACTGCTTCATCCCAGTCAATTTCAGGATCAATCGGGTGGACTTGTTTTTCAGGAAGTGTAACGAATTCTCTCATTCCGCCATCTTCATGGACACCGAAAACAGAGACTTCTTTACACACGTTTGGTCGTCCGCTTTTACATGCGTAACATTCGCCGCAATAAGTGATTGGTTCGATGACGACATGATCGCCGACCTTCACACGGGTTACATCGGAACCGATTTCAATAATTTCACCAGCAACTTCATGTCCGACAATTCTCGGATAAGTAGCAAGCGGATTTGTTCCGTGATATATATGCATGTCTGAACCACAAATCCCTACTCGTTTAATCTTTACTTTTACTTCGCCGGCAGATTCCAATTGCGGTTCTTCTACTTCCAATGTTTCTATAACATTAGCTTCTGGTATACGAATTGCTTTCATGAATATTCCTTCCTGTTTTCATCGAATTGTAATCCTTTTCATATATGGACAAGAAAATGCATTACTAGATTATATTCATCAGCTAACATGTAACATTTCACATGTCATGAGTAATACGATACAATATTTATAAATGAGAGTCAATAGATTTTCAGGAAAAAAGAATGCGTTTACTTTTTCACAAAAAGCATTATATAATTAAAATATCATAGCACGAAATTACTAAATCAAGGGGGAGCTGACATGGCTAGAATTGAGACTTCTCTCTTAACGAAACAAGTTTATGAGGTACTGCGGGAGAAAATCGTTGCAGGGGAATTTATGGCTGGGGATAAGCTCGATATCTATAAATTGGCAGAAGAATTTGGGGTAAGCCGATCACCAGTCAAGAGTGCAGTGGACGAATTGGTACATGATGGGTTAATTGAAATCATACCACGTAAAGGTACCTATGTCACAGAACTGGATTTCACTGAATTCAATGAGATACTTGATGCGAGATTAATGATTGAAGAATGGGCTGGAAAGCAGATGATTGATACGATCTCGCCACAGCAAGTGGAAGATTGGGGAAATATGGTTCGAGAAATGGACGACATATTAGAGACCTCACCATTCCGTTTTGATGCTTACAACAAACTAGATATGCAGTTCCATTCCACGTTGATTGAATGGACAGGCAATAAAAAAATACTTGAGCTGTTTTCTTCTTTGAACACGCACGTATCATTATCCCGTGTTGTCCATTCCACGTCGCTTGAAAGTACGATTAAAAGGCATAAGGACCATGCGAGATTATATGAAGCAATGAAAAACCATGATTTGACCCTTTTTTCAGAAGCAATCACCGAGCATATTACGAGTATTAAAAGTGAAGCAAAACTTCGCTGGGATGAATTAACGATTTAGTACTTGTACTGTCGGTCACGATTTATACAGCATTTTTATAAGTCTTGGATGAAAACTGCTCCAGGGCAGGGAGCAGGCCTTTGATGGATTATCCGTTTGTCAATATATTCAAATTTGCAAAACGTATGGTATTTTTGTCTAGAGAAAACTGAAAGCGCTAACTATTGGTGTTCATTATTTAGGTGAATAACCTACAAAATACCTCTTATACTATGAAATCGTTAGGAGTCATCAAAATATCACCACGAAAAACGAATCTCCGTTTTCCAGTGGTGATTTATTTTAGGAGAAGGTAAGGATTTTTTCAAAGCACTCTAAAGTGAGACTTAAGAAAATACGAATTGCACCCAATAATACAAGAAGAACAAGGTAACCAGGGTAGATATTGGTATTACAATCAGTGAAACCTTCAAATAATCTTTCCACTTTATTTTAATTTTATGCTGTCTAAGGATATACATCCAGATGAGCGATGCAAGTGTACCAATCGGTGGCAATAGGGCCCCAATATCACTTCCAATAATATTTGCGAGATAGATTGTTTTTAACGTAATCGGATCGAGTCCCATATCAGTAAGGGCGATGGTACCGACCATCAAGGCAGGATGATTGTTGAATATATTTGATAGAAGAGAAACAAGCCCTCCCATGGCAAAGCTTGCGTAAAACAACCCTTGATTGACGATTGGCTTAAGTGTTTCTACTAGAAAAGCTGTCAAGCCCACGTTGTTCAATCCGTAAATGATGACATACATAGAGAAAGCGAAGATTAAGATATGCCATGGTGTTTTTTTCAATATATCAACCGGGTTCGTACGCAGATGATGCCAGCGCCAAATCAGCAACGTGATAGAACCTAATACAGCCACGATCCAAATGGGAATGGCGAAATAAGATGCTACAAACATGAGTAGTCGTATCATAAAGACGAATAGAAGTAATTTCAGCATGAATTTGGTCCGTTTTTTATTGGTTTCTATTGAAAGTTTCTTTCTTTTTAAAGGATGGAAATTCCTATCAAAATATGATTCTTCTATTTCATTAGCTATGTCCGGCAATTTTTTCGGCAACTTGTTCTTTACTACTATAAACATCAACATAGACATAAATAGTAGTCCTAATGTTGCTGGCACAAACATCATTGCAGTTTGCATGTAAAGTGACATATCTACAATTTGCAATCCTATCAAGTTGACGATATTACTAACACCAATCGGGGCACTGGAGGCGGTCGCAGTTAAAGCCCCCGTTAATAAATAGGGAATTTGTTGAGGTAGTGTAAGTTGAAGGTTTCTTAATAGTAGAATTAATATCGGTGTCGTAATCAAGATACTTCCATCGTTATTAAATAATAAGGTCATCAAAAAGCATAATAGTTGAACATACCAATAAAGACGGTACCCTGAACCTCTCGCTAAATTTGTAAGTCTAGCTGCAGCCCAGTAAAAGAATCCGAAGCTTTCTAGAATGACTGCCATTACTATGGTTGCGATGATCGTTATGGAAGCTCCACTAATTTTACTTGTAATATCGAGAATGTCCGCTTTCGATACAATACCTGTTAATAGAATTAATCCCGCACCAATACTCGCCGGAACTACTTCGTTCATTCCTTTAGGTCTCCAGAAGATATTGGAGGGTACATTTGAAAATGAGAGACTATTTAAAATCCATGGTTGGAAGGCATATTAAAGTTGATCGTGGCGGACCAGAGTCAAGAAGTGGGATGCTTCTAGATGTTCAAGATGATTTCTTCACGCTCTTAACAGAAGAGGATGGAGTTGTATATTATAAACTACAACATATCAAGAGCTTAACCCGGGAACCGAAAAATGACTATAGTCATCATGCAAGAAACTTTGGAAATGATATCTAACGAAGAAGAGCAGCCGGACTCTCAAGATGCAAAAGAAGACCTTGTGATTTCACTTACGAATACAGAAAAGGACACAGAAAAAGTGGATAATACAGCTGAAGTGGAGGAGCAAACAAAATCAATAATAGAAACACCAGAGATGGAGCATGTTGAATCCAAAACTAAAGAGGTTAACCAAATAGAAATGGAGAAAGTCGCTTCCGTCATTCATGAAGATAACTCAGTTGAAAAGAAACCATTAGATTCTATAACAAATGATATTAAGCCATCTGAAGAAAATCCACTTGAACCGAATCAACAAGACTCCATAATAATTGAGGACAGCCAAGATGAAGTTAAGGCCCCCCTATTGATAAAAGAACAACATCCAGTTGAAGTGGAGAAAGTCGAATCTGTACATGAAGAGATTCTAAATACTTCTGAAGCGCAATTAACGAATAATGAAGATGGGGAAAAAACGTTCGATCTGGTAATTCACCAGAGTGACCCGAACAAGGTAATGGAAGTCGATCCGGAAACAGATGTGATAGATAATCGAATTCAGGCACAGGAAAGTAAAAAAGGTACCAACTTTGAAGTTCTTGATTGGATGGAGAATCGTCTATCAGATTCTTATGATGAAGATATATACATTGAAGAATATCTGGATTTTCATGGATTCGGGGACAACGGAGCAAAGAATGAACGAGACAAGGTGTCAAAAGGAAGATATAGAAATTGGAATGGATCATCTGATGAAGATTACAATAATCCAAGTACACGAGTACTGTATATTATACAAAACTGGCATCAGCATAGTTAGGGTAGTGGACTAAAAAGGAAACAAATATTTTGTAAAGGAGGTATAGTATGGAAACATTACGGCCTTTTCTAGATCAGAAAGTGAAAATTGAAATATCAGGAAACGAGACACTCCGTGGAAAGTTAATCGATGTTGGGTCTGATATTATCGTTTTATTTAATGGAAAAGATTATTTATACATTCCTTTTATGCATATTCAACATTTTTGGGGCAATCAGGAAGATGAAGAGGAATATAATGAAACCGATTCTGTCCCGTTCAATACAACCACTTTATCTGTCCGCTCAATCTTAACAAATGCCAAAGGATTGTTTTTAGAAGTAAAGGTTGCAGGAAAACAATCGATACATGGATATGTCACAAGCGTACAAAGCGATTATATCATTTTTTACTCCCCGGTTTTTAAGATTATGTACATCCCTTTTCACCACTTGAAATGGATAATACCATACCACACTTCGATGACTCCATATGCTTTAGAGTATAGTATGCTGCCTGTTAACCCCTCCAACATTTCCATCGCAAGGTCGTTTGAAGTACAATTGAACAAATTAATCGGTAAAGTTGTCGTTTTTGATTTAGGTATGTCGGAATTCCGAATCGGACAATTGAAGAAGATTGAATCGAAATTTATCCATTTGGTAACGGCGAAAGAAGAAGTCATCTTAATCAACTTGAATCATATAAAAACTGCCCATTTTAGTTGAATGAAATGGAAAAGGTGAAGACGGGAAATGTCATCACCTTTTATTATTTCTTTCGAGAATTAAAAGCTGCTAAGCTTTGATTGGTACTTTAAAAGAAGAAATTCTTATATCCTTGGAATAGTAGATTGGTATCAGTGTAAGCTGGATTTTTGTTCGATTAAGGTATATAATAATAGTCAAAAAGTCTTTAGTCTAGAGCTTCAACTAATTAAGCTCTGCAATAAGAAGTAATTATTTATTTAGTTTTGTTTATTCTTTTCTGTTTAGAAGAAACGAAATCATACATAGGTGAAGAGATACATGGTGACAGACCATTCCTCTGTCGATAATAAGGAGAGAAGGTATGAAGTATCAGGGTCGGTTGGTTCTATTATTTATGTCTTTATTGACATCGTTTATTTTTGGGGTATTGAGTGACGGTTTAACCCCGTTATTTTTTATGTTTGCTATTGTACATGCCATAGTATCATGGCTCTTTGGAAGCTGGTATGATAAAAGTAGTTACTTTTCTTATCATGATCCGTTAACCGGTGTTTATAATCGCAGGTATGTGTTTAGTGCAAAATAAAAGTTAAGAGAATTGCAACCAAAATGTTAGAAGGTTGCACAAAAAGAAAAGGCTTGCCAGCCCTCTCAAAATACCCTACCGTTATTG
>NZ_JBHUDE010000134.1:0-17647 GCF_042678205.1 Oceanobacillus luteolus | reverse complement strand
ACCTGACTAAATCCATTATAAAGGACTTTTTATTTGCATTAAAGTAAATTAGCGAAAATTCGGGGTCTTGTTAATATTTAATCTTAATTAATGCAACGCTAGTGAAATTCAATATAATTATAAATAAATAGAATAAAAGTTTGGAAACCCAAAAATAGAGTAGAAGTTATACCGCCTCTTCTGCCTATTTTGGGTTTTTTCATTTAAAGGAGGAATGAAGATGCCTATCAAAAGATTTTTATCCTATGAAGAGCTGGTTCAAGTTAACATAGAAGAGATTAGGAATGATGAAAAGATTATCTCTGAGATCGAAGAAAGAATTGAACAAAGATATGGTAGCGAACAGCTGTAACCGTCAAGTAGTTTTGAACACTTTCTGCTAATTAATTCTGAACACTTTTGCTTAAAACAGAGACTCTCGATATTTAATTCTATGACTAGCTCCATCAAAATGGATCACTTCAGAGCGGTGGAGAAGGCGATCTAAAATCGCCGTGGTAATTCCTTGGTCTCCAAGTAATTCTCCCCACTCTTCAGGTCCTTTATTTGATGTCAGGATGATGGAACTTCGTTCATACAAATGATTAATTAGATGAAAAAATAGGTTTGCTTCATTTTGATCCATCGCCATATACATTAGGTCATCAATGATAATTAAATCGGCATCTCGAATACGTTTCATCTTCAACTGGGATTTCCGAAGGTATTCCTCAGATTTTAATAAAGGAACCAATTCACCCATCGATACAAAGGAAACACGCTGTCCTTTATTGATTGCTTCTAGGCCTAAACCAATTGCTATATGCGTTTTTCCAACTCCTGGTGGACCTAAAAATATTAAATTAAATGATTCATCGAGCCAGTTTAACTCTTGTAGCTGTTTCAATTGTCTCGCACTAAGAGAGGGAAGCTCCTCAATATTAAATTCAGCTAAACTTTTTTGGTATGGAAAGGCAGCCCATTTCAAGTGCTTTTCTATCATTTTTTCTTCTCTGCGTTTTTCTTCGTATGTAAGCATTTCTCGGAGAAATTCCTGATATGTCCAAGAATGTGATTCAGCTTTTCTCAAGAAAGAGGGGAGCTCTTTTGATGTTTCAGCTAGTCTAAGGTTTTGAAGTTGTCTTTGTAAGCTTTCAACTGAATACTCCAATCTACGCACCCCCTAAAATTCTCAGATAGCCATCCAATTCCCTTACGGAGGCTTTCTCTTTAATTAACTCAGAAGACGCTTCTGTCAATGGAATATCTCTTAATACTGCTGGAATTTCTTTCTCGCTTAACTTTGCTAAATGTATAGAGACATCATGTAAATCATTCGCACTCCATAACCGTTGATTAATACAGGTATCCAACGCTTGTTCTACAAATGGTCCATAATCTCTTAGCGATCTTTGGATGATTTGTAACTGATCTCTAATATATCTTGGATAACGTTTATGAATTTCTTGAAGAAATAGTTCTATCTCCTCACTGTTATCAAAAGATTCTTTGACGGTATCCATATATGCTTTAATTCCTTTTGATTTATCTCGAGTATGGTCGCTATTCTTAATCAATTGGCCTACCCCTGTGGAAAGAGGATGAGTTGCTACGGTTACACCTTCAGGTGTCTTTTGTATAATCAGCTTCTCTTGTTCAATTCGAATATAAACCGTATTATCCCCATGAGGTTTATACGTACCAAGTGGAACCGAATAACGATTAGATTTGTATTTTATGATATTGTCCTTATGGACAGTTCTTGTTATACTTGAACCATGGTTACTCTCGAAAGAGAGTGGGTAGGAGACTTCTCGTAAGTGTAACTTTTCTAGGGTGAACACTTCGATTGGTCTCTTTTTTATTGTGTTGTGTACTTGATAGTTTCCTTTTCTATCCAGCCAAGCTAAGCATTGTTCATTCCAGGATTCTATTTGATGGAAAACGCGGTTCTTTGCAAAATTATTTTTAATGAATTTTACTACATTCTCTATCTTTCCTTTTGACTCCGGATCCGCAGCTCGGCATAAATAAACGGAAAATCCTCTTTGTTGCTTATAAGCCTGAAATTCTTCTGTATATATGATATCCCCTCCATTCTCACTAACTATCATCAATTTATCCTGGTCATAAACAATTTCTTCAGTCACACCACCAAAATACTCAAAAGCATTTTCATGACTGCGTATCACATCCCGAGTTGTAAACGGGTGTTCTTGCCACTCAGCGTATTTATATCTGGAGTGGGATAATACAAATGCTATCACGTATAACTTTTTCCACTTGTTTTTCGTTGTTCTTACTTTCTTTTCACCAAAGTCCACTTGCGTCTGTTTTCCTTTAGGTAGTTCTTCTAAAGCTTCGTAACTTCTAAAGGAGATTGTTTTTGGTATATGGTATAGTTCTCTTAACTCACGTACATAGCTTCGTACCGTACTATCACCAACATTTGTAAAAGAACAACGTTCTTCCAACCAGTCTGAAACCTGTGAAGCTGATAAATCTGGATGTTCCTTTAACCATGATAGAATCTGATTTTTATACGGATCCAGCTTTTTCTCTCTTGTTCTCAATTCATTCACCCACCTACAAGCTTCTTCAAAGTCCATTTCCAGATACTCATAAACTGTAGTTCTTGATAAGTTACATTTTCTAGCAATTGCTGCCACTTTAAAACCTTGCTTCTTTAATTGATGTACTTGAACAATAAGCTCTAATTTAATCACCCTTCTAAATCCTCCGCAATCAGTTATTTGTCTACGTGAATATTTTAACTGATTGAGAGTTATTTTGGCAGAAAGTGTTCAATTCTATCGAGCAAAATCTGTTCACTTTAGTCTAGCAGTTACAACAGCAAAAGGGTGATTGAAAGTTATCTATATAACAGATATAATATAAATATATATTCATAGAGTTGGGAACGCCCCATGAGATATACGTGCTAAATATCATTTTAGGCACGTCTGTTTCATGGGGTGTTTTTTATTTGAAAGGAGTTTTACATTAATGAAAAATAAAAAACGGTTGGTTGTTGTCTTAGGTGTTTCAGCCTTACTTTTATTCGGTTGTAGCAGTGCTGGAAAGAATGAAGTTGTTATTATTGACGAGGAAACTGGAGAAGAAATAGTTGTACAACAAGAGGAATTAGATGCAAAAGAGAAGGAAATTCAGGATTATTCGCAGCATCTTTCAGAAACTTTCACTGCATCCATGTCTTTACAAGATACATTCGCACATGCTTTAGATGATATGTTTACAAAAGAGTCTTCCGCATCTCAGTTTGCAAAGATTCTAAGAGATCAGGTCATCAATGAATCTCGTGATGTATTAGATAAAGGAGAAAAGTATAACTTCCCAGGTGATTATTTTGAATTGAATCAAATGGTTGTTACGAATTTAAATAACCAACACCAATTATTTTTAGATGCTGTTAATGAAGCAACCACAGCATCCCAAACAGAGGATAGAGAAGTTGATATTGTTAAGCTAAGAGAACAACTTGCAAATTTAAAGCAAGAGTATTTAACTATCGTTAATACTTGGAAAAATGGCGGAAATGCGCAACATTAAGAATCTAATGTGACGGCGAAACCCGTTTGGCTATTATTTCCATTTTCTACCATAAATTTACATATATCTAATTACCTACTATACTTTAGACAGTGATTAATATAATCTCGATCATCTTAGGAAGAGGGAAGCATATAAAAGCAATAAGTGTAGAAGAGTATATCCAATTAAGAGCAAAACTTGAACCGAATATTAATATTGCAAGGTTAAGGAGCAGCGTTCAAAAAGCGATACGAGATAAGTTAGAAGGATACAGATGTAGACATTGTAGAGGGGAATTATGGGCCGTGGGAGCGGTTATTACTGAAGACCATTTATGTGATGAGTGTATGGGATTAGAACCAGGATCTGAATATGATGTTGAATTTGACGTTGTATTGGAAAAGGTTTATTAAGGAGTTGAATTTACACTCTTATGAAACAATTAACTTTAAAAACTGATATTATAAATGAACTAAAAAATCATGACTTTACTACATACGAGCATTCAGTGAGGGTAGCACGACTGTTGTATCGTTTTGGAGAGACATTAGCTCTAACAGAAAATCGTTTAAATGAATTATTTAAACTTGGTTTGTATCATGATATAGGTAAATTGAGGATTGATCCCCAAATACTTAATAAGAAAGAGAAACTAACCGAGAGAGAGTATATCCAACTCCAAAAACATACGATTTATGGAGAAGAAATTCTAAGACAACAAGGATATTCTAAGCGGTTTTTACAGGATATTAGGAGCCATCATGAAAATTTTGATGGTAGCGGATATCCAGATGGTCTATCCTCGAACGAAATAAGTTTATATGCTCTAATGCTACGGATAGTAGATAGTTATGATGCAATGGTAAATGTAAGATCCTATAAGAAAGTATCCTCAAACTTACACGCAATTAGTGAGTTACATTCATTAAAGGGTCGTTGGTACCATCCACAATTAGTAGAGATTTTTAGTGAAACGATTATAAAAGAGAGTATTAACAAGTGAAAAGAAAAGCTATTAAAGAAATATCCAATCAAAGCAATCTGAAAACAAACGATTGTTTTTATTGGATATTTCTGTGTAAACAGTATTAAGACTAATAGCCTATAAGCCGATACTAGTAGAAAAGGGAAAATTTGCTAATTTTTTAAATCAATCTTCTCAAATACTTCATCATCAAAAAACTCGGATAGTGTCATATCTAATCCGTTTGCAACTTTAACTATTGTATTAATGCTTGGGTACTTCGTTCGTCCTTGCATAAATTCATTAAGAGTTGATTGATTTACGTTTGATAACTCGGATAGCTTAAGGATATTGATGTCTCTTTCTTTACAAAGGTTAATGATTCTTACCTTTAGAGCATCCTGTATTGTTGTCATATAATTATTTCTCCTTTTGGCATGATTTATTATTAGTATAAGCTATTTCCGAGAAATTAACAGTATTCTGTTGACAATTTAATCTAATAGCTTATAATAATAATTAACAGTATTCTGTTAAAAATTCTACTATCTTTAATAGTACATTGTAGAAAAATAATAGTATGGGGGTAACGAGATGAAGAAGGGGAAAATTCTTTCAGCAGCGGTAGTAGTTGGTATGGTATCAAACTTGGCTTTATCTTCGGCTACTTTTGCACAGGATTCACAATTAGAACCAGGAACGTGCGGAATGACAATTAATACTGAAGTACATACTTGGAGTAATAAGGCTCAAGCAACAGGACCATGTGAAGGTTTAGTGGAAGGATATTATTTAGCTGACAATGGAGAACCTTGGTTAATTGGTGGTGTGACACAACCGGTTGATTATAGCGGTCAACAGTTTGTAATTGGGACTCCTAACCATCCTTATGGGGAATCGATTTTAACTGTATACATAGAATCACAGCCGGAAGAACCAACTGAGCCACAAGAGCCAGTAGAGGAACCAGAGCAACCAACTGAGCCACAAGAGCCAGTAGAGGAACCAGAGCAACCAACTGAGCTATCGCTTTAAATATCGTTAGAAATGGAAAGGTGGACGGGCTAGAATTTCAACAAATCGGTATCTTCTTGTTGAGTATCTGCTTAATAGCAGGGGTTGGATATATAATCTTTAAATTTGTAGAGTCAAAATATATTGAATTATTAGTGGAATAGGAGAATCAAATGTACAAAGCAGAAAACCTATCAAAATCATACATATCAAAGAGAAAATTTAGTCAATTATTGAAAAAGAGAGATAAGAAAAAAGTATTAAATAATGTAAATTTGAATATTGAGAAGGGAAAAGTAATAGGTCTATTAGGATTAAACGGAGCTGGGAAAACCAGTCTAATAAAAATATTAACTACTATTTCATCTTATGATTCAGGAAAAATTTATTGTGATGATATGGTAGTTACTCCAAAAAACAAGATAGAAGTAAGAAAAAAGATCAATTTAATTACAGGTGGAGAGAGAAATTTATATTGGAGACTATCTGGTTACGAAAATTTAAGATACTTTGGAACCCTATACAATATAAAAGCATTAGATGAAAGAATTGATGAAGTGCTAAGTATTGTAGGGCTAACTGATTCCAAAAATATTCCTGTAGAAAAATATTCAAAGGGGATGAAACAGAGATTACAAATAGCTAAAGGGCTAATTAATAATCCAGAATATCTATTTTTAGATGAACCCACGTTAGGTTTAGATGTTCATATTTCTAAAGAAATACGAACCTATATAAGAAAATTATCCGAGGATTATAACAAGGGAGTTTTAATTACTTCTCATATTTTAGAAGAAATAGAAGAAATATGTGACTACGTATATGTTTTAAATAGGGGAGAAATAATTTCAGAAGGGAGTATTGCTGATATATTAATGGAGTTCAAGAAAGAACACTCTTTTAAAATAACTTTACATTCAAAAAGAGAAATGGAGATTCTGAAAGAAATTATGGATCAAGAGTCATATAGTTATGATATTTGTAGTGAGAACACTATAAACATTTTGACCTTAGAAAATAATGAATTAGAATTACATAGGATAATTAGAGAGAATAATCTAAATATTATGTACTTTATACATAAACCCCCGAAACTCGAAGATATTATTATGGAGATTGAGAGAAGATGATGATTGTAGAGGAGATAAAGAAAAATTTTAGATTAAACAACCTAAATCTAGCGCACTATATAACTTCTATACTCTGGCCAATGCTATCCATAATTATGATAATATATCAATTCCTTCCTTACGGTACTCTGGAATTAAAGATAGAAGGAATGAATATGGGCTTCTATATTTTCACAGGGATTACAGTATTAATTATCTTTGGAAATCAAGCTATGTTTGCAAATAAGATTATACAAGAAAAATATCTAGGTATCATGGAAACAATTGTAATTGCGCCTTTATCAAACATACAATATGCAGCATCAAGAGCGATATCTAATCTACTTAGCAATATTTGGATCTTGTTTTTATATGGGCTCGTTATTTTAACTATTTATAATACCGATTTAATCCTTGTTATCTTAACTATACTAATCATTGCTGGCGCAGCTATTAACTGGGGAGTATTGCTAACGATTATAAGTATGGGTGTAAGGGATCCTAGTATTTTATTTTTACTTATTGATGGCCCGGTAGAACTAGTAGCGAACGTTAAAATTCCATTTCAATTTTTACCCAATTATTTGGTCATATTGGGCACTCTATATCCACAATTTTACTTACTAATTGCTATAAGGAATCTGCTTATAAATGATAGTTTTAACGGATTGGTTGCTGTTATAGTTTCTAATTTAGTAATTACTTTAATTAGTTTAATTATAAATAGATATTTTGAAAGATATAAGGATAGTTGGTCAGTTTATTAGCGACATAAGTGTCTCTTTAATTTCTTCTATATTCAGAATAGAATAAAAAGTGAAAGTGAGGTTAAAAAAATGATTGATCAGGTTAAAGTATTAGATTTTAAACTTCCAGGGGAACTTTATGCAAGAGAGCCTAAAAAAGAAGGCGAACGAAGTAGAATGATTATTGGAACTAAATATAATAATAGTTTCAAGCATTCTTTTGTTGATGAAATTTATAAAGAATTGGAACCGGGAGATACTCTTATTATTAACAATAGCAAGACGGTAAACGGCGTGATCTATGGAAAGTCTTCGGAGTTCGGCATTTTACAGTTCCACTTACTTCGAATTGAAGAAGATGAATCAGTTGTAAAGGTCTTTATAAGGGATGATTTAATCGACTCTATAGTTGGAGAAACTTTTGAAGTTTCAAATAGACTTTTAATCACTCTAATTGAGAGGAAAGAAGGAAAAGAATACTTTGCCAAATTTAATTTAGATATTGCTAACGTTTTCGAAGAGCTTTCTAAACATGGGGAACCAATTATTTCAAACTATGCAAAACATAAATTGAGTATTGAAGATTATCAGAATGAAATATCAACAACTTTAGGTTCATTAGAAAACCCAGTTGCAAGTGGACACTTTAAAAGAAAAATTATATCAGATTTAAAAGAAAAAGGAATAAATATTGGATATATTACTTTAAATTGTATTTCAATGGAGGCTTATATTACAGAAAATAAATATAGCGATCATATTGTTCCTCCAGAAATATTTAATGTACCAGAAGAAACGGCTGAATTGATAACAACTACAAAGAAGAATAACAAAAAAATTATATCAGTAGGAACAACAGCAACTAGAACATTAGAGAGTCTTGAGTATGATAACGATTACAACATCACTTCTCCACTAACTAAAAAAACAGATTTAGCAATATATCCAGGTTATAATTTCAAAATTGTTGATGGAGTTGTTACTAACTTTCATGGTCCTAGATCTAGCAGATTAGCGTTAGCAGCTGCATGTATAAGTGAAGAAAAGATAATGAATCTTTATAAAGAAGCAATAAAAGAAAAATATATGTTTTATGAATTTGGCGATTGTATGCTGTTATGGTTAAACAAATGAAATATTAAATCCATTATGAAAGGAGGTGATATTAATGGAATTCAATGATGTTTTGCGTGATATCGAAAACAAAAATGTGCCGCCTGTTATTTTTAGTAATTGTTCAAAACTAGGTCTTTAATTACTAACTTGGTATAGTATATCGATTGATATACTATACCAACTCCACAAGAAAGGGTCATATTATGAAAGAGAAAATTTATATTCTAAATAAAAATGCTCAATATGTAGGGAAAAGTGAAGAAGAGATTATCATACATGTGAAAAATAAAGACAAGTATTATTCATTTCCAGATGAAATTAGTTACATGTTGTTAAGTTTTAACGGAATTAGAACAGTAGAACAAATAATCGATGATACAAGTGAATACTTTGGAATAAAAAGAGCTATTATTGAAGCATTTATTAACTATTATATTGAAAAATTAATTAATAACGGAGTGATCGTGGAAAATTATGAATATTATAAGGCTCAACAATCTCGGTGATATATCAAATAAATTAATTCCCAAAATAATATCCGATGGTAAAGAGAGCATAGTACACGGTAATGGTAATGAAATGAATTGTCATGAATTAAATTCTGTGATGGTTTCATTTGACTCTCCTAATTTATTCGGAAATTTCTACAGTATGTCACAAATGGCTTTCTCTTTAGCTGAAATGATCTATGTTTTGTCAGGGAGAACTGATAATGAAATAATGCAATATTATTTTGAGCAATTTAGAATTGAAGACGATGGATATGGTTTTTTTACAACTCCAGTAAGTAAGAGAGTATATGAATTGTATGGGGATCAAGTTTACAATAGTTTTCGAGAACTTAAAAAGAGTAAAGGGGCAACTAGTGCTGTTATTAATCTGTTCATGAATACCCCAGGTTGGATAGGGCATGATTGTTCCCTTGCGATTCAGTTTACAGTTAATAATGAAAATGAATTAGAAACACATATATCTTATAGAGCAGTTGATGTAATAAATTATTTAAGAAGTGATATATTAATATATTCAGTATTGCATTCATTAATGGCGAATTGGTTGTCAATTAAACCGGGTAGCATGATAGTTTATACTCCTAAGATGTATATACTTGAAAACAATTTAGAAGCTGCTAAAAATGCTATAAAGCAAAGTCAAGCTTTTAAAGATAATTCAACATATGAAATTCCACTTAGATCGGATTCGGTAATAGGAAATAGAAAATTATTTAGTTATGCAGTAGATCTTATTAACCAATGGCATAGAAATAGTGAATTGGATTACTATGATGAAATTGAAAATAGCCATCTGCCAGAGTTTTTAAAGCATATCCTAAAGGTCCTTTATATTATTGACAACATTAAAGATGGGGAAATCAGCGATAAGTTAAGAACACTGGAAAACTCTGTATTACGTCAGAATATACTATTCTTCCAAAAATATAAAGTTGACGATAATCTGGAAGTGAATTAATGGAGAATAAATTTGCCGAAATATATGATAATTACCCATTAGAAGAAATAAAATCAATTTACAAAATTGGTAATTGTACTAATGACGTATATAGATTAAAAACAACAGGAAAAGACTATATAGTAAAAAGATTTAAGAGAAAAAAGAAGAACATTATAACTAGCATTAATCTACAATCTATAATGTCAAATTATTCCTTATCACCGAGTATCGTAACTACTAAACATGGTAGTAACTACATGTTGGTAAATGAAGAAACATTTTTTATACAAGAGTTCTTAGAAAACGAAAAAAATATAAATGACAAATTAAATTTTTATACCATATTTTCTTCAGTGGCAAGAATGTATAATTTACTGGATAAAATTAATATTAAATTACCTAAATTACAAGAAGTAAATAAATTGTATAGTATTTCGGATAACGAACTTGTACTAGATTTTTACAAATTTAAGAAAGATATAAAGATGTCACTTGATTTAATTGAAGTATCTCGAAAAAGTACGACTAAGGCTGAACTGATTCATGGGGATCTAAGACCGGATAATATTTTGATTAGTAATAATAACACTTATGTTATAGACTTTGAGTCTATTAAATATGGTAACCGTGACGAGGAGATTTTGAAGTTTTTAATATTATTTTCAAGGTATAATCAAGAAAATTTACTGTATTACATTAGCTTTGTTTCTAAGAAATTTGGATACCTAAATAATATGGTAGATACAGTATATTCTTTGTTGAAACAAATGCTATTGAACAATTTTGTAGAGAAGAATTATATAATACTCTCAAATAAATATTTAAATTATACAATTGATGAACACAAGTTTATTATACTCACATGTTTAAAGTTATTGGAGGAAAAAAATGTATTTAATGGGGGATAGTATTGACGATATTTATTATGACCTTGCTCAAAATATAATGAATAATGGAGAAATTGTTGTCGCTAGAGGGGCAGAAACGAAAGAATTAAGAAATGTAACAATAACCATTAAAGATCCTTCAAAACTATTACTTTTAAATGCAAAAAGAAATATTTCTTTAAAATATGCTTTTGGAGAATTGTTTTGGTATCTAAGTGGATCTGATGAACTTAATTTTATATCACATTATGCTAAATCTTACGGAAAATATTCAGATGATGGTGTTAGACTAAATGGAGCATACGGTCCTAGAATTATCGAACAAATAGAAAAGATCCAGGAACTATTAACACATGACCCCAATAGCAGAAGGGCAGTAATAAGTATATATCATGATTTAGAATTAAGTCTTAACAGTAAAGATATTCCTTGTACATTAAACCTTCAATTTTTGATAAGGGATAACAAACTTCACTTAATAACAACAATGCGTTCAAATGATTTATATTTAGGATTCCCATATGATTTATTTTCATTTGGAATGATTCAAAGGTGGTTAGCCTTAAAACTGAACACCGAATTAGGTACATATACTCACTTTATTGGAAGTGTTCATATTTATAAAAAACATTACGACTTTTTTAAATCACTTGATAATACTATAACTGAAAATAAATTACAAAATATAAATATAGGCAATATCTTAAATAATATACCTCTTGCTTTAGAAGTAGAAAGATTAACAAGAACAGGTAAGGTTCATGATAACTATCTGAATAACCTAGATAAGGACTTTAGGATGTTATCAAAGATACTAAAATAGTAGGGGTGATATGGGATATGTTGATTCACATTTGTGGAATTGATGGTTCTGGTAAAACTACGCTAATTAAAAGGTTATCACAATACTATGATGACTCAACCTGTGTTGAACTATCTAGTAATGTTGAATTTGTTAATCAAGTTAATGAGATCTGCAAAAAAAACAATTCAAATAGATGGATTGAATTTAATAATAAATTTAGAAGTATGATATGGGCAAACGAAATTATAAATGTTGTTCCTCAGATAAACAATTATTTGGAGCAAAAAAAGATTGTTCTTATAGATAGATATATAATTTGCAATAAAATTTATTCTCAATTAGAAGACGACAGTCCACTTCAGTTGATTAACTTTATTCATGAGTCCCTTCCAAAACCCGATTTTGCAATATATTTAAATATTGATCCTCTTGTTGCAACCGAGAGAATAAATAATCGAGGTTTAAAAAGGTCACCAAAGGAGAGTGAAGAGAACTTACGAAAAGCTAGCGAAATGTATAAGTATGAATTGTCCAAAGTAGATTACCCAGTTAGGGTACTGGATGCAAGTAAAGCCCAAGAAGAAGTATTTTTGGAAGCAATAAAAGAAATTGAGACACAAAAAGCAAAAGCTTACCAAAAAGAAGAGGTGTTCTAGTGATTAAATTAAAGGATAATGTTCAATATATACAACTTAGAAATAAAAAAAATTTAGTTATTGACCCAATTGAAGACAAAGTATTTGAAATCAATGATACTGCTGCAGAAATTATAAAAGGATTACAAGCTAGTTGTAACAATGAAGAAGATATAATTAACTATGTATCGAAAAACTATGAATCTAGCAACATTAGAGAAGATGTTACAACCTTTATTAAAGAACTATTTGACTTAGGGCTGATTCAAAAAAATGAATAAGATTAAAAACACGTTACAAAGAAATAATGTAAGTGCATCTTATTTAATTGAGTATTTATTAGAAAAATTTCCAGAGGATCAAATAATCATTTTTGGTTCTGAAATAGAGGGGAGGAATTCAAAGTACTCAGACTTAGACGTTTATGTAATAACAAATGATTCAGAAAAAAAATTGAACCAAAATTTAAAGCTAAATACTTTAATTCTAGATATCGAAATATTAAAAGCAGAACAGGTCTTACTGTTGATAAAAAAAGTAAAAGAATATAAAAATATGAGACTTGATAATTTAAAATTATTGTATCGATTGCGTGAAGGCATATATTTATCAGAACAATTTTTTGGGAGAGCAACATTCTCTAAGTTAGAAATTGATGAAGCTATTAAATTTTACTGGAATCAAAAATTTATTTCCTTAAGCGATGATATATTAAAAGCTCATATGCAGGGTAAATTTGAGGAAAATACTTTACAGATATTTAAATTGATTGAGATCGCAGAATGTATTTACCTTTGTAATAACCATAAGGTTATCGTTAAAGAAAAATGGATTCACGATGATTTCATAAACTATGCTCCATTATCAATATTAAAGGAAGAAAAGGATTTATTGCGGAAGTTTATAACTGAAAATTCCGATATTATAACAAATATGGTTTTAAAATTTTGTAATAAATTACGATATATATAAAATTTGAAAGGTGGTGATAACATGAAGGTATTTATTAAACCAATGATTAATCCGGTAAAAATGAGCTCAGCCATGGTTATTTTGTAAGTAAACAATCAGATGAAAGTCATGACCTTTTAGGTCATGACTTTTATCTTACAGGAGGTCATCTAATGGAACTCTTTAAGTATTTCATTTCAGGGCTATTGCTAATATTTTTTATTTATTTTAACCTATATGAAATTATTATTTCTGAGGTAATTATAATCTGTAGTTTACTGCTACTTCCTAAACTAATTGGAAAAATTAATGATTTAATAAGGAGTTTACTTTTTTTTCTTCCGTATATATTACCGATCTTCGTATTTAGAGTAGATATTTTTGAGGGTTACTCAAATCACTTGTTAATATTTATTTTTGGTTTAATGTTTGTTGTATTATTACACTTCTTTAATATAAGTGAATATAGAATTATGTTTGACCCAGCATTAATTGATTTTATGAAACCAATTAATTTAAATAACTTTTTATTTAGATTACTTGAATCCTACGGTTCTGCAATAACCGAAGAAATTTTTTATAGAGGGTTTGTTTTATTTATTTTAATTAGTTATATAAACCCTATTTATGCGATTTTAATTACTAGTCTTCTATTTATTTCTAATCATTTATACAATAGACATGCAGAAGATAGGTTCACATATAAAAATTTATTTATGATTTTTTGTCTTTCTTGTGTGCTATCTGGTGTTTTTTACTATACACAGAATATATTTTATTGTATAGTTTTGCATCTCATTTACAATACACCACAGATTGTATATAACTTTATTCTATATAAAAAGGGGGAATTAAAATGAAGCAAGAGGAAGTAGAATATAAGTATTTAATCCCAGAATCAACTTTCTTTCAAATAAAATGTAAACTAAATAATACTAGATTTCACAAAAAAATGAAACATGTCAAACAGATAAATCACTATTTTGATACTGATGATTTTTTCTATTATAGGCATAATATGTCGTGCAAATTACGTGACGTATCAAATAAAGTATTTTTTATTTTAAAAAAAGAAACAAAAAAAGAGTTAAGCCGGAGGGAAGCTATTGAGTATCAACTAGAAATTTCAGTTGAAGAAAAAAATAACTTCATCCTTTTTGGTATACTACCTAATGATGTTGAAAATCTATTGTCAGAATTACATTTAAATAATGATATAAGATTTTTAGGGTCTCTTCAAACTAATAGATATTGTTACGAAGCAAATGAATTTAAAATCTTACTTGATGAGAATATTTATTGTGGCATTAAAGACCATGAGGTTGAGATTGAAATAATAAATGAAAATACTAATGTTATAATTCCTACTTGGTTGAAGCAATTATTAGTTGGAGAATCTAAGGGCAAATACAATAGATTTATAAACTTGTTTACAGATGGAAAAAGAGGAGATTTAGTCAGAGTCCAAGTATCTGGAATTGTTGAAAACTCTCATAATGAAGTTCTCTTAATTAGAAAAGATAAACCAAGTTCTTCAATACATAACAAGCTGATTCCTCCTGGAGGTCATGTTGAATTTGGAGAATCTCCTAATAAAGCGGTAATTCGCGAAGTTCAAGAAGAAACCGGAATAACAATGGTTGATCCTGTTCTTACAGGTATTGTTACCTTTATTAACCATGAAAAATTAGAGCAGTCTGTATGTTTGTTTTACAGAGGGAGAGGAGAAGGAGAACTCCTAAAAAAGGAAATGCACTTAGAATCTGAATGGGTTAATTTAGGAGAATTAGAATCTGATAAAGACCTTTCTCCTTATCACAAAGAAATAATACTTAACAGTATTTATGGGGAAAAAGTTTCCTATTATACAATTTCAAATAAGGAGAGAAAATTAAAATAACTTATGGTAGAATTTACCGTAAGAAAGGAAAGGTGAATAATGTTAGATATGAAAAACATCAATTATAAGTTTTGGAATTTAGTAGTAATTGTCAAAAACCAAAAGATCTTATTAATAAGAAGAAACAAAGGGGATTTCTTCGGATTAGTACCGCCAGGGGGGAAAATTCAATTTCCTGAAACCTTTCATGAGTCCGCTAAAAGAGAAGTATTTGAAGAAACAGGCCTTACTTTAAATAATTTGCAATTAGAAGGTTTATCAGGATATATCAATGAAAAGAAAGGTGAACAATTTGTATATGTTGATTACTATTCTGATGACTTTTCGGGGGAGGTAATAAAAAATGGGGAAGAAGGTGAGTGTAACTGGTATCCATTATCGGAATTCGAAAAATTGGAAATTCATCCTGATATAAAGAAAAGAATAAAAAATATATTAGAAAATAAATCTTATGAGTATCAAATATTCTGGGATGAAGAAACTAATTCACCTTCAACAAAAAAATTAATAACAAATGACAAAATGAGATAGAAACTAATAATCTTAACATTGAAGCTCAGATGAGATTTTTTAAATTTTCTATTAGTTGTTATTGAATTTAACCTTTAGTAAACTAAATGTATAATAATTTTCTTTTTCTTTTTTGATTAACCTTTTTTAGGGTTATGGGTAATGCAGCTTCAAAGCAGTCTTTGGACTGAATGGAAATACATACTTTTGGTGTGTATTTATCTATTCTTCTAAAGGGTGCTTTTTTGTTTGCTCCGAAAAAAGTAGAAGGATAAAAACATTAAGAAGGAGGATGTTTGTTAAATCATTAGATCTGAGCAATGAATAATTAAGTGGTCGTAGTGCGGCAGAATTGCTGGACTGTTTTTTTGTGTTCATATGGCGGAGAGCAAATATCTTGAGGAAATCTAAATTATATTATGGAGAGGAAGATTTGTTATGGCGGAGTACAAAGGAGTTCAATTAAAAGCTATTAAAGAATGGGGAGAACATGATCTAGCTGGATTCACTGCTAACATCTATCTTAACAATATGAAGATTGGAGCAGTTGTAGATAAAGGATTCGGTGGACCGCTCCATGTTTATTTAGAGAAACAGAAAGATACCTTTTTAAAAATCGCATCTACCTATAAAGATGAAGATGGTATATATGCTAACGATGAAGCACTCTTACACAGATTAAGAGTGCTCAGTGGAATTGAAAAGGACTTTAAAAAAGCAAACAAAAAAGGATATAGCTTTATTACCACAGTTGATTACTTTCCAAGAGATGAAAATGGAAAAATCACTTACGGTAAACCAATTCGAGAACCGGCAGAGGAAACTTACTTTTTCAATAACGATCAACAATTACAACAAATGTTGAATGTGAAAAAACCATCTAAGTATGAGGTGTTTCGCACTTTAGATGATTTTGTTATTAACTAAGAGTTATACATCAAAATTATTTCTAGAAATAGTAATTATGAAGAGAGTTGGGCAGTTGCTTAACTCTCTTTAATTATTCGATAAAATCAATTGATTAGTTGAGAGGATATTTGTTATGACTATTAAATATAAAAAGGACATTCAAAGGTTTAATACCTCTGAAATTAGAATAGCGGGGTGCTTTCAGCATAAATGTGGACACCATGCAGTTGTTGTTAGCCCGCTCCTAAACAACGATGAACTGTTTACCTTAAATCTTCTTAGGAAACAATCGCTAAAAGATGAATGTAGTCAGTGTGGGCAATGTGAACAGGAATCTAAAATACATGGAGCAAATTAGATTGTTTTAGAGACAAGGAAACAAGGAGAGATTATGATGAATAAATTACGTATTGAATATACTGAGGAAACCAATAAAGGAGTTATGGCTGATTTTATTCTAATTGATCCTAATGGTAGAGAATATAAATTGGAAATTTTGATGGGGGATATGTTAGCTAAAGATGGTGATTTATATATTTGTCCAATTGATCCGGATAATAATTATTGTGAAAGAATGACTGTTGGAATGGATACTGTATTAAGGACGGATAAATATGATGAGTTTATTAAACTGATATATGATAGCGATAACTTCGTTGGTGACTATTTCGTTATGCATTTACAGAGTGACTTCTACATCGACCTAGAGGAATATATTAGAGATGAGAGGAATTTTGAATATAGACCGATAAAGTAATGGAAAGATAGTAAACTTAAATACTCACCTATGTGGCAAGCCGGCAATGTCCTGTACCGTTTGCATGATAGACGGTGCGCACCTAAAGACGTGGCGCTGAAATTTGTGGTAATGGATAGGAATTACTTTATAGGAAAATGGCAGCTTGAAAAAAATTTGCTAATGCAGTTTATGATAGTGAACAGGAGCGGAGGATTACATTATTAATAATAAATAGTAAAAAACCACAAAGATAATCTTTGTGGTTTTATATTTACGCGCGCCCAGCAAGCCGTTAATTGCTAGTTGGTGAAAGTCCAACCTGAGTAGGTGCCAAGACGCTCAGTAGCTGACAGGCAACTGGTGGAGAAATCCTAAGGTT